>JAGXRT010000066.1 GCA_018335575.1 Bacteroidota bacterium
CAAATCCTAATCTGAAACAAAACCCAGGTTACTAATTTTAAAATTTAGAACGATGAAAAATATATTTAATAAATTATTACTAATCACAGGATTGAGTATCGCGCTGTTTTCTTGTGAAAAAGACGATGATTTTGCTACTTTAAATCCAGATACAACTTTAACAGCTACATCTAACAAAACAGCAGTTGTTTTGGCTAAAGCTGATTTGGGTAAAGATGCCTTAACCATTGCTTGGACTCAGCCTGAATATGGATATGCTGCAGCGCCTGTTTACAGAATATCAATTGCAGTTAAAGGAACTAATTTTAGTAATGCTATCAATGTAACGGTTGGAAAAAGCTTATCAAAAACCTTTAAAACAGAAGAGTTAAATAAGTTACTTTTAAATCTTGGCATTAAAGCCAATACTATAACGGCACTTGATATTAAAGTAGAATCTGTTTTAAGTGCTACTACCATTATCAGTTCAACAGTAATTAACCTTAATGCAACGGCTTATACCGATATATTAGATTTATCAACACCTTGGGGTGTAGTAGGTAGTGCAACTCCAGGAAGCTGGAATGGCCCAGATTTACCATTTTATCAAACTGCATCCGCTAACATTATTGTAGCTTATGTTACCTTAACAACAGGTGAAATTAAATTCAGAACCAATAATAGTTGGACTGTTAATTACGGAGATGATGGGGCTAATGGATCATTAGAAGCAGGAGGAGCTAATATTGCTGTAAATGCAGGAACTTATAAAATTACTTTTAATACTACTGCTTTAACGTATACTATTGAATCATTTACATGGGGAATTGTAGGTTCTGCAACTACAAATGGTTGGAATGGACCAGATATGAAATTGACCTATGATTCGTATTCTGATAAATGGAGAGCTGTTGTTAAATTGAATGCAGGAGAAATTAAATTCCGTAAAAATAATGACTGGGGAGTAAATTACGGTGATGATGGAGCTAATGGAACTTTAGAAGCTGGAGGAGCTAATATTGCTGTTACCGCAGGTTGGTATTTAGTTACTGTTGATTTTACTAAACTAGAGTATACTGTTGAAAAAACTAATGTATGGGGAATTGTGGGATCTGCAGCTCCAAACGGTTGGGATGGTCCAAATGTTAAGTTCACACCAGATTTTAGTAAAGATGGCGTTTTCTTATTAAATGGAATTTCTCTTGTGGTAGGAGAAATTAAGTTCCGTCAAAATGATGATTGGGCTGTAAACTATGGTGATGACGGAAACAATGGCTCTTTAGAAGCCGGTGGAGCCAACATCCCTATTACCGAAGCTGGAATTTATGATTTTGTACTAGATTTAAGCACTCCAAGTGCTCCAAAATACACCAAAACAAAACGATAGTTTTAAAAATGAAAAAGGCTGTAAAAACAGCCTTTTTCTTCTTAAATTAGTACCTATGAAACATTTTTTATTTGGATTATTTCTTTTATTAACAGCTTTTCTAAATGCTCAAGTAACAACATCTCCTTCATTACCAACTGTAAATGACCTGATAACTATCACCTTTAATGCCAATGGAACAGAATTACAAAATTATACCGGAGATGTATATGCGCATTCAGGCCTTTTAACATCAAGTTCTACTAGTGATAAAGATTGGAAGTACGTAATTGCAGCTTGGGGAGTTAATACTGCTAAAGCAAAATTTACACGAGACAGTTCTAATCCTAACTTATACACACTACAAATCGCTCCTAATGTTTTTGGTTTTTATGGAGCTCCTACTTCTGAAACTATTAATAAAATTGGACTCGTAGTAAGATCATCTGATGGCACAAAACAAACTAGACCGGATATTTTTATTACAGTTTACCCCGAAGCTACTTTAAATGTAAGCTTTACAAATCCTCAAAACAATGCCGTACTTAATTTAAATGAAACTATAAACTTAAGCGCAGAAAGTACTATCAATGCTAGTTTAGAGCTTTTTTTAAATGGTAACTCTATTCAAACAGCTATCAACTCTAAAACTATCAGTAAATCCCATTCATTTAATATTTCAGGAAATCACACCCTAAAAGTTACTGCAAATGATGGCACAACTACTAAAGAACAAACCATCAATATTTATGTAAAAACGCCTACTCAAAATGCTACAAAACCATCAGGAATAAAATACGGCCTTACAAAAAATTCTGATAATTCTGTTACTTTTTTACTAAAAGCTCCTTTTAAAAATGATGTTTTTCTGATTGGAGATTTTAATGATTGGTCGCTAAACGCCAATTATCAACTTTTTAAAGACGGAGAAGATTTTTGGATTACTATTAACAACTTAGACATCAATACAGAATATGCCTATCAATACTTTATCGATTATAGTGTAAAAGTTTCTGACCCTTATTCTGAAAAAATTCTCGATCCATGGACCGATCAATTTATTAAAACTGGAAATTATCCAAATCTCAAACCTTATCCTACCAATAAAACTACAGGATATGTGAGTACGTTTAAAATCAGTGAAACTCAATATACTTGGGAAGTACCAAACTTTACAAAACCATCCCAGGAAAAACTGGTGATTTACGAACTTTTTGTACGCGACTTTACCGAAACAGACTCGTTTAAAGAAGTTATTACCAAACTTGATTACTTAAAAAAACTCGGTATTAATGCTATTGAATTGATGCCAATAAATGAATTTGAAGGAGCCGATAGTTGGGGCTATAATCCAGCACTGTATATGGCTTTAGACAAATCATACGGCACCAAAAACGACTTTAAAAAACTTGTTGATGAATGTCATAAAAGAGGTATCGCAGTTATTGCTGATGTGGTTTTTAATCATTCGTATGGGCAATCGCCATTACTCCAAATGTATTATGATACTGCCGCTAATAAACCGGCAACTAATAATCCGTGGTATAATCAAAACCATAACTTTGTTGATAATGGAAGCGCCCAATGGGGTTTCGATTTTAACCATGAATCTCCGTATACAAAAGCATTTTTTAAAGATGTTTTAAATTATTGGATGACCGAATATAAAATAGATGGTTTCCGATTTGATTTTACCAAAGGTATGACCAACACCCTTTTTTATGGCAGTACCAATTGGGGAAGCGCCTATGATGCATCAAGAATTGCTATCTTAAAAGATTATGCTAGCCATGTTTGGAATCACAATCCAGCTAATAAACCTTATGTAATTTTTGAACATTTATCAGATAATACTGAAGAAAAAGAATTGGCCGATTTTGGCATCATGATGTGGGGTAATATGAATTACAATTATTCACAAAACAGCATGGGTTATTCATCTGGAGCAGACCTTACAGGGATTTCCTATAAATCGCGAAATTGGAACAATCCAAATTTAATTGGTTATATGGAAAGTCATGATGAAGAGCGCATGATGTACCGCAATATTAATTTTGGAAATTCAACTACTTCTCCACTTTATAATGTTAAAGATTTAAAAACAGCTTTATCTAGACAAGAATTAGCCGGTTTGTTTTTCTTAACTATACCAGGCCCAAAAATGATTTGGCAATTTGGAGAGTTGGGTTATGATTTCTCTATTAATACTTGTGAAAATGGAACCGTAAGTAATGACTGCAGATTATCAAGAAAACCAGTAAAATGGGATTATTTTAACGACGTAAATCGAAAACATATATACAGTACCTGGGCCACTTTAAATGCATTTAGAAATCAACATCCGGTATTTCACACTACAGATTTTACACTAAATGTAAGTGCATTATTAAAGTCTGTACAGTTACGCCATGCCACTATGGATGTAGTAATAATTGGAAATTTTGATATAACAACCAAATCTGTAAATCCAAATTTTACCAAAACCGGCACCTGGTATGAATATTTTTCTGGAGAAATACGTACTGTCTCCAATCAAACTGCAACAATCGATTTAAAACCGGGAGAATACAGATTGTACAGTTCGGTAAAATTAACCGATCCTTTTGGTGGTACCACAAATGATGACTCTGATGGAGACGGCGTAAACGATGCACTTGACCAATGTCCTAATACTATAATTGGAACAGCCGTAAATGCAAGTGGTTGTCCATTATTTAGTTTACCTGTAACCAATTTTAAATTAGAAGTTACGCAACCAACCTGTGTTAATAAAAACAACGGTCAATTAAAAATAACAGCTACTGAAACTCACAATTATATAGCTACTGTAAATAGCATTGATTATTCATTTACTAGTACAACTACAATTCCAAATTTATCACCTGGTTCTTATACTGTTTGCATAAAAATACCGGCGCAAAATAATTATACACAATGTTTTGAATTCAGTATAACCAATCCTCCAGGTTTAGTTGGTAGAACTTCCATAGACACCAAAGGAAACAGTGCTTTAGCTACTATTGAAATTGATAGTGGAACACCTCCATACACCATTAATTTAAATGATAAAATAATGGAAATTACTACACAAAAAACGATTCAAGTCAGCGTTAATAATGGTGATAATTTGGTCGTTAAATCGAGTATAGATTGTGAAGGAATTTTACAAAAACAAATCAATTTATTGACTGATATTACGGTATATCCAAATCCAACTTCAGATTATTTACAAGTATTTATTCCACCTTATATTCAAGAAGATGTGGTTAGAATACAGCTGTATAATCAATTTGGAAAATTGGTATTAAGTGATGATTTTAACATTAACGAGAACCATGTTAAAGTATCTTTACATAACTTTACCGAGGGTTTATATATGTTAAGAATTTTAACAGATAAGCCCCTAACATTTAAAGTAATAAAACAATGAAAAAGCTTTTAACCTTATATATAGCATTATTATTGATATCGTGTGGCGGTGGTGGTGGAGATGAGCCAACCCCTCCTCCAGTAGAAAACAAAGCACCTTCTATTCCAACCTTAACAAACCCAACCAATGGTTTATTGTGTATTTCTAATACCGTAGATTTTACATGGACAAGTTCCACAGATCCGGAAGGAGATTTAATAAACTACGAAATTATGGTTGCTAAAGATCCTGGGTTTTCTCAAATTGTATCCCAAAAGCAGGTTCAAACTCTAACTACTTCAGTTACCTTGGAAAAAGGCGTGGCGTATTATTGGAAAATTAGAGCTATAGATGCTAAAAGCAAAGCCAGCGAGTTTACTGGGGTATGGAATTTCTTAACCGAAGGTGTTGGCGTTGTAAATTATGTACCCTTTGTAGCTTCTTTAGTCAAACCAACCTTAAATTCAACCGTAACCGGTACGTCTGTAGTTTTAGAGTGGAACGCATCGGATGTAGATGTAAATGATATTTTAACTTACGATATTTTCTTTGGAACTACTACAACACCACCAAATATTGTTACCAGTCATACATCAAAAAATTATACCAGAACAGGTTTATTACCCAACACTACCTATTATTGGCGCATAGATGTTAAAGATGGCAAAGGAGGTAAATCAACCGGTCAATTGTGGAGTTTTAAAACATCTTAATAAAAAAACCGCATAATGCGGTTTTTTTATTTAAGCTTTTATAGTGCAACCAATTGCTTTGGTTTCGGTTGTAGCTGGCTTTTTACCTTTTAACAAAGCATCTACTGCATCTTCAACATATTTGGATTTTGCTTGTGATGCATCTTTGTAATTGTCGTCAATAGCTCCAATATATGAAACCACTAATTTTCCATTTTCCTTATTTAACAAAAATACATGCGGTGTTCTGGTAGCTCCGTATTGAGGATAAATTTTTTGTCCGTCATCAAAAAGGTAAGGAAACGTAAATCCTTTTTCTTTTGCTCTAACTTTCATGGCTTCAAAGCTATCTTGTGGTTGTTTTTCAGGATTATTTGGATTAATTGCTATAACCGGAAAACCTTTTTCTTTATACTTTTTATCAAGTTCGATGATTCTGTCTTCATAAGCAACAGAATACGGGCAATGGTTACAGGTAAAAATTAAAATAAATCCTTTGGCCTTTTTATAATCAGCTAAAGAAACCATTTTATCGTCAATGTTTTTTAACTTAAAATCGGTAGCGGTATCACCTACTTTATATCCACCACTATCAGATTTTAATCCAAAAGATGCTACAAGTGCACCTACAATTACTAACATTAAAAATTGAATTCTTTTCATAATATACTTGTTTTAGGTTATTTTTTTATTGATAAAACTGCTTGTTCAAGACTCTCGAAAGTAAAGGATTGCTCGTAAAATTCTCTTTTATTTTTAGTGTAAATTAAGGTGGCAGGTATTGCTCCACTCCATTCTTCAGAAACCTGTGGTATCCATGAATTTTGATCAGGATCGTCTAACACTATAACTTCGAGTTTTAATTTTTTTAATTTGATAAAGGGTATCAGCTGCTCTTTAATTTTAGTTGGAAAATCTAAACTTACCAATAATACTTTTACTTTTTTATCTTTATATTTTTCATCCAACTTTATAAAAGCAGGTAATTCTTCAACGCAGGGTTTACACCAGGTAGCCCAAAAATTAATTACATAAACGGTATCATCGTTTACATTTAAGAAAGGTTTAAAATTTTCAAAATCATATACTTCTATCGAAATATTATTTTCTGAAATGATTTCTATAGGGGTTCTTTCAAAGGTATTTTCTGGTTTACAACTTAAAAACAATACCAAAAAGCTTCCTATGTAGGTTAAATTTCTCATAATTCAAAAGTTTAAAATTATAAAAAATTAAATTACTATATATAAAATTGATTCTTATAATCTTGTTAAAATTTTATTTTAATATTTAAGACCTTTTTATCTTTTATTAAAATTTAATATGTATTTTTGCATTTAATTATAGCACTGTTATAGCAAATGATTAAGACAACTACCTTAAAAAAGTTTCATAAATGGCCTGGTTTAATACTAGCTTTTATACTAATCTATTACAGTATTACGGGTATTTTCATGAACCATCGCGAGTTCTTTTCTAGTATCGACGTAAACAGAAAATACTTACCATCACAGTTTAATTATACTAATTGGAATAACAGTGCTGTAAAAAGCAATTTAATACTTTCTAATGGCAATAACTTAGTTTACGGCAATATCGGAATTTGGCAAACCGATACCACTTTCAGCCATTTCATTTCTTTCAATAACGGTTTCCCAAAAGGCATTGACAACCGAAAAGTATTTGATGTACATCAAACACCAAATGGCGATTTATACGCTGCAACTCAATTTGGTTTATTTGGTTTTAACAAAACCTCTAATCAATGGGAAGCATTTAATTTAGATGTTGACATTAAAAGATTTGTAACTTTAGAAAGTAAAAACGATACTATTATTGCGCTGAATCGTTCCCATGTTTTTAAAGGAAAATCGGATGGGTTAAAAACAACCTTTGAAAAAATAGCATTAAAAACTCCGGATGGTTATGAGCAAAAAGTAAGCTTATTTGAAACTATTTGGCAAATACATTCGGGTGAAATTATGGGTATTCCGGGGAAACTATTTGTAGATTTACTTGGGCTAGTAACTATATTTCTTTCTTTAAGTGGTATTATCTATTTCTTTTTTCCTGGATGGATAAAAAATATAAGAGCAAAAGGAAATAACATAAACCTTATTTCAAAAATATATTTATGGTCTAACAAGTGGCACAATAAATTAGGCGAATGGTTGTTTGCTTTTTTGATTTTACTGTTTTTTACCGGAATGTTTTTACGTCCTCCCCTACTTATTGCAATCGCCAACTATTCGGTTCCTCCTATTGCATTCTCACACTTAGATCAACCAAATCCGTGGTATGACAAACTGCGTGATTTAATTTATGATTCAGAAAAAAACCAATTTATACTAGCTACGTCCGATGGAATTTTTCATTTAGAAGATTTCAACCAACAGCCAAAACTCTTTTATAGTCAACCTCCCGTTAGTGTAATGGGCATCAATTCTTTTGAAAAATATGATACTGACACCTATTTAGTTGGTTCATTTTCTGGTTTATTTTTATGGAATCCTAACTTTACAGATGTGTATGATTTATCCACTGGAAATATATATGTAAACAATAGTTCGGGCAGACCGATTGGCGATATTAAAGTAGGAGGAGTTTTAACAGACAGTTATGGAAATAGGTATTTGGCAGAATATGATAAAGGCATACAGCCACTTTTTCACAATAAAAATTTCCCTAAAATGCCGAAAGAAATATTAGATAATTCACCTATGTCTCTTTGGAATTTATCGCTGGAAATACACACCGGAAGAATTTTTCAATTTCTTTTAAAAGACTTTTATATTTTGATAGTTCCGCTTAGCGGATTAGTAGCCGTCATTGTTACTTTAAGTGGATATCTAATTTTTACTAACAGGTTAAATCACAAAAGAAAAAATAAAAAACAAGTACCAAATGGATAACTATACAACCTTATCTGCTGCTGAATTTGAAAATCTAGTGAGCAGTTTTAGCGCAGAATTTCATCAAATTGATGTAAGACAACTGGAAATGCCGTTACCCATGATTACTATCATGCGAGAATTAGAAAAGTTAAAGCAATCAAATGCATTATTGGTAACGCATCATAAATTTCCTCAAATTTTATTAAATGATTTAAGCGATAAAACCCTTAAAATTTATTTAAACCAACCAGAAACAAATCTTGTTAAACTATTTTTTGTAAAAGTATGAATTTAACCTCAACACAAAAAGCGCCAAGTCCTAACTTAGTAACTCCACATTTTGTGTTAGGTGGTTTTTCGTTAGTAGTAGTTGCTTTTATATTGATGTTATATCCTTCTGCCGTTCAACAACATTATTTTAATCCGGTGTTATTGGCATCAACACATTTGTTGGTTTTAGGATTTATAACTTTAATTTGTTTCGGAGCACTTTATCAATTATTACCTGTTATTCTCGATGTAAAATTATATTCAGAGAAAATAGGAATTACTACATTATTCACTTTAGTAGTTGGTGTATTCTTTTTGGTAATATCGTTCTGGAACTTAAATTTAAAAGAAGTTTTTTATGTTGCAGGAACTTTAATTTCTATTGCAATACTACTTTTTACAACCAATGTATTTTTAACCATTAAACAAGACTCTAACCCAAGTATTGAAAAACTTTTTGTTATTGCAGCTACGGTTTGGCTATTTATTACAGTAATTCTGGGCTTCTTATTTGGATTAAATCTATCATTTAATTTCTTCGATATTTCGCACCTCGAACTGTTAAAGCTACATGCACATATTGGTATTTTTGGCTGGTTTATACAATTAATTATTGGCATTGGAAGCAAGCTTTTCCCGATGTTTCTTTTATCGTATGAAGCAAGCAAAAAACCATTAAATATTGCTTTTTACACGCTAAATGTAGGTTTGTTATTGGGTTTTTTAAGTTTATTCTCAACTTCTAAATCAAGTATTAAAATAGCTGTATTTTTAGTACTTATTGCTATAGGAAGCTTTTTGTATTTCATTTTTGAAACCTATACTAAACGAGTTAAAAAATCAATAGATTACGGAATGAAAAAAGCAGTTTTAGCCGTTGTAATTCTGCTAATTCCTTTTTTAATCATCATAAGTTTGTTTTATTTTCAGTCAACAGAATTTTCGGTAACACAATCTTTTTTATACGGATTTGCATTACTAATCGGATTTATTACCATGTTAGTTATGGGATTAACCTATAAAACACTGCCATTTATTATATGGTTAAAGCTTTATAAAGACTATGTAGGTAAACATAAAATTCCAATGCCTAAAGATTTATATTCAGAATCTACTCAAAAATTACAATTACTCTTATTTATTGGTAGTTTAATAACGATTCCGATTGGAATTTTATTTTCCTTTAAACTTATAATACGAGTAGGAACCATAATGCTTTTCGCTGCAACTATATTCTATTTTTTAAACATATTAAAAATTATTTTACACAAAAGATACTTATCATGACAAATACAACCTTACCTACAGATACACAAGTATTAAACTCATTAAAATCAGTAATAGATCCTGAATTAATGGTAAATATTGTTGATTTAGGTTTAGTTTATAATATCAATATTGATGAACAAACCAAGCATATACTTGTTGAAATGACCTTAACATCTACCGGTTGTCCGTTAGGAGATGTAATCAAACAACATGCTACCGAAGTTTTATTAGCTCAATATTCAGGGTTTACAAATGATATCATTTTAGTTTGGAACCCTGCATGGAATCCTTCATTTATTTCAGAAGAAGGAAAACAACAACTTGAGTAAAAGAATTTTATAAGCTTGAAATTGGATTAATAATAACAATTTAACTAAATTCGTGCACTAAATTGAATCAAATGTTATCAAACGCTAGTAAGTATTCCATTAAGGCAGTTTTGTATCTGGCCGAAAAATCGGATGTAAACGCTAAGTTTAGCGTAAGTCATATTGCAGAATCGTTAAATATTCCAAAGCCTTTTATCGCAAAACTTTTGCAACATCTGGCAAAAGCTCAAATGATATCTTCTACAAAAGGCCCTAATGGCGGATTTTATTTAACTCAGGAAGACAAGCAACATTCTATTTGTGATATTATTGAAGTAATTGATGGCCCTAACTTTTTTGAAGGTTGCTTTATGGGACTTTCTAAATGTAACGATGAAAACCCATGTCCAGTTCATCCAATTGTAGGAGCATTTAAAGAAAAAATTCTTAAACAATTTAAAGAAAAATCAATTGATGATTTTGCAAAGGAAATTGAAAAATACGATGGTCTTCTAGGTATTTCATAAAAAAACACCTAATTATCTTTATTTTTAAAAAACATGACATTTGTCATGTTTTTATTTTTTTTACCATTTTATATTTGCATAATAAAAGATGTTAATATCTTTTTAATTTATTTAAAATTACAACTCTATGAAATCAACTTTAAAATTTTTATGTTCTGTAGCATTACTGGCTTTTTCCTACACTGCTTTTGCTCAAGAATTTGATTTATCGGCTGAATTACGCCCTCGTTATGAAAGCAGAAACGGATTTAGCAAATTAGCTACAACAGATGCAGATGCTGCAAATTTTGTATCTCAACGTTCGCGTTTAAATTTCAATTTTAAACAAGACAAATTAAAATTAGGTATTTCTGTTCAAAACGTACGTGTATGGGGTGATGTTAGTACCTTATCTTCTTCAGATAAAAACGGTGTTGCTTTACACGAAGCGTGGGGAGAAGCATTATTATCATACAAGTTTTCAGTAAAATTAGGTCGTCAGGAACTAATTTATGATGATCACCGTATTTTTGGTAACGTAGGTTGGGCACAACAAGGTAGAAGTCACGATGCATTGGTGGCTAAATACGTTGCAAATGCAAACAACCGTTTTGATTTTGGTATTGCTTACAATGCCAACGGAGAAACTTTAGCACGTGAAACCTATGCATTAAATCAATACAAAGCTTTCCAATACGGATGGTATCACGGTAAATTTAACAATGTTAACTTAAGTGTACTTTTATTAAATAACGGTATGGAATACGTAGAAATGGGCGAGCAAAAAATTGCATACAGCCAAACAATGGGTCCACGTTTAACCTATAAAAAAGGAAACTTAGGATTAGATGCAGCTACCTATATTCAAACAGGTAAAATTGGTTTGAATGATGTAAGTTCTTCTTATTTTACTGTTAATGCTAATTATAAATTTAACGAAAACTTTTCTGGAGTTGTAGGTTATGAGTACTTATCTGGTAAAGACATGAATGATGCTTCTTCTAAAGTAAAATCATTTAGTCCTTTATACGGTACAAACCATAAATTTAACGGTTGGATGGATTATTTCTATGTTGGAAATCATGCTAACTCTGTTGGTTTAACTGATTTGTATTTCACTCTAAACTATACTAAAGGTAAATTTAATGCCAACATAACTCCTCATTTCTTTAATGCTGCTGCTGATGTTTATAGTGGAACTACTAAATTAAGTAACAATTTAGGAACAGAAATCGATTTTAGTTTAGGATATAAAGTTGCTAACAACATAAAATTTGATGCTGGTTTCTCCAAAATGTATGCAAAAAGTGCAATGCAAGTACTTAAAGGAGGAGATAAAGATGAAGCAAACACTTGGGGATGGATGATGGTAACCTTCAGTCCAAAATTATTTTCAAGTAAATAATATTGAATTTTTCACATCAATTGGCTAACTTTAAGCTAATTGATGTGAACATTTAAAGCAGATTAATTATAACTCATCACCGATGAAAAAAATCTTAAAATTTTTAATTCCACCAAAAGAATGGATGTTTCCAGGACTCATCATATCAGGTGCTCTTGTTGGATTAACAATATATGCTTTTATCGAGTCTAAAGCAGTTTCGTATTTATCAGACGATCCAGCTACTTGTGTAAATTGCCATGTAATGACTCCTCAATATGCTACTTGGAAAACAAGTTCACACCGCGAGTGGGCTACCTGTAATGATTGCCATGTACCGCAAGATAACTTTGTTAAAACCTATGCTTTTAAAGCTCAAGATGGTTTTAATCATGCAACAGCTTTTTTAACCCGTAGCGAACCAGAAGTAATACGCATGAAAGAAGCAGGTGTAGAAGTTGTACAAGACAATTGTGTTCGCTGCCATGAAAATCAGGTAACGGATGCCCGTTTAGCCGGAATGGTGGAAAATCATAAAGAACAACGTACCACCAGATTGTGCTGGTCTTGTCATCAAGAAGTTCCACACGGAAAAGCTAACAGCTTATCAACAACAAAATATTATGGTAAAGTTCCGATGGAACATCAAAATACCTTACCAGATTGGTTAAAAAAGATTACAACTAAAACTAACGAAAATAAATAACTATAATGAATACAACTAGAAAACCATGGATGAATTGGATGCTCTTTTTAGCATCGTTGGTGCTTGTTTTTGTACTAGGCATCGTAATTTCTTCAATAGTAGAGCGTAAAACAGAAGCCAAATTTGCTTACACGCCACAAGTAACCATTGATGAATTTGAACCACAAAATGAAGTATGGGGACAAAATTTCCCACGCGAATTTGAATCGTATTATAATACTGCAGATACTACATTTGCTTCTAAACACCTAACAAGTGCTAAAACTGATATGTTAGCAAAAAACCCTCGTTTGGTTGTTTTATTTGCAGGTTATGGTTTTGCAAAAGACTACAATCAAGGTCGTGGACACTACTACGCAATTGAAGATACTAGAAATACCTTAAGAACTGGTGCTCCTACTAACAGTGAAGATGGACCAATGCCTTCAACTTGTTGGACTTGTAAGTCGCCAGATGTACCTCGTTTAATGAACGAAATTGGAGTTGATAATTATTATAAAGGTAAATGGGCATCAAAAGGTGCTGAAATTGTTAATCCAATTGGATGTGCAGACTGTCATGATTCAAAAACGATGAATCTTAAAATTACACGTCCTGCTTTAGTTGAAGCTTATCAACGTCAAGGAAAAGATATTACCAAAGCAACACATAACGAAATGCGTTCATTGGTATGTGCACAATGTCACGTTGAGTATTATTTTAACGATAAAATTCCTGGTAAAGAAGGTATTAAATATTTAACATTCCCTTGGGATTTAGGTGATTCAATGGAAGATATGGAGAAATATTATGACAATATGAAATTCTCTGATTGGACACACGCTGTAAGTAAAGCGCCAATGATTAAATCGCAGCACCCAGATTATGAAGTGTTCAAAACTGGCATCCACGCTCAAAGAGGTGTTTCTTGTGCAGATTGTCACATGCCTTACAAAACGGAAGGCGGTCAAAAATTCACCAATCACCATATAGGTTCTCCATTAAAGAATCCAGCAAATTCTTGTCAAGTTTGTCATAAAGCGGAAACTGATAAATTATTACAAAACGTTTACGAGCGTCAAGACAAAATAAAAGAAAATCAAGACAAATTAGAAGAGTTATTAGTTAGAGCACATTACGAAGCAAAACAAGCTTGGGATTTAGGGGCAACTGAAGCTGAAATGGCTGCATCATTACAAGATATTAGAAAAGGACAATGGAGATGGGATTATGCTGCATCAGGTCACGGAAACTCATTCCATGCTCCTGTTGAAACAGGTAGAGTGATTAGCCAAGGGATAATGTATACACAAGAAGCTCGTCTTAAATTAGCTAAAATTTTATTAAATAAAGGATTTAAAGGAGAAGTTCCGTATCCAAATATTAAAACCAAAGCAGATGCTCAAAAATTAATTGGATTGGATATTCCTGCTGAAAAAGCAGCAAAAGAAAAATTTAAAAAAGAATTAGTTCCTCAATGGGACGCAGAAGCTAAGGCAAGACAAGCCAAAAAAGCACAAAAATAAATTTAAGTAATTTCATTTTTTTCATATGAGTAATCATAAACTTCAACATAACCTCTGGGACTTTCCTTGGGGTTATGTTGAATCTTTTTTTATCTACACAGGTTTGTTAATTACAGGATTTTTAATGGAACTGTTTTTTCCGTTAAAAACATCCACAGGAATTGTATTTCCGTATAATTTTGGCATTTTAATTACCTTAGTACTATTAATCTGCATACTTTATATATTTTTCAAAAAACAATTATTTGTTAAGTGGTTAGGAAGTGCTTATGCAGCCATAATATCAATCGGATTTATGGTTTTTATGGTGATGTTGATGGGAATATTTCCACAGATAAAATCAGATTCGGCCATTGTACAGGCACTAGGGCTAAACTCCATTACAACACATTGGGCCTTTTTACTCATACTCTTAGTTTTTTTAATTTCTCTTGGATTAATAACACTTAAAAGAATTTTAAACTTCAGCGTTCAAAATATTGGCTTTATTTTAAACCATTTAGGATTATTTATAGCGCTTTCTACAGGTATTTTAGGAGCTGGGGATACGCAACGCTTAAACTTAGAACTAGAAGAAGGTAAGCCTAATTATATTGCCTACAACAATAAAACTAAAGAAACTGTTACCCTCGATTTTGCTATATACTTAAAAGATTTTATAGTTGATGAGTTTCAACCAAAATTAGCGTTTGTAAACAATGAAGAAGGTCAAATTCTTCACAACGATGGAAAAAACCTTTACCTTATAAACAAAGGTGAAAAATATATTTTTAACGATTACGATATCGAAATAACCAATTATCTTAAAAGTTCTGGAAGAATTGGAGATCATTACCAACAAGTCGATGACTTGGGAGCCCCGCCATCGGCATTTTTAACCTTAAAAAATACCAAAACCAATAAAATTACAACAGGCTGGATTTCTAGTGGTAGTTTCCTTTATCAATACGAATCATTAAAAATTGATGATAACATATCAGTTTTAATGACTATTCCTGAAGTTAAAAAATACACATCCGAAGTTTCGATTCTTCAAAAAGATGGATCCAGACTTGAAACAACTATTGAAGTAAACAAGCCTTTTAACTTTAAAGGATATAAAATTTATCAGCTTAGCTATAACGAAGACATGGGAAAATGGTCTAATACCAGCGTTTTAGAACTTGTAAAAGATCCTTGGTTACCTTATGTTTATATTGGTGTCTTTATGATGTTATTTGGAGCGATATACATGTTTTGGGTGGGCAATCAAATTAAAAAATCAGAGAAAAATGACTTGGATTAATTTTGAACTATACTACATCACTATAGTATTATGCTGGACAATAGGATTATCTTTAATTGGAATATCCTATAAATTTAAGAAGTTTTTTAATTACAGCCTTATTTTTATTGTACTTGGAATAGTAGGTTTAGTTTGGTTTGATATAGAGTTATGGAACGAACTTCAAAGACCTCCTATGAGAACATTGGGCGAAACCAGGTTGTGGTATGCCACTTTCTTGCCAATTATCGGTTTGGTAATTTATTTACGCTGGAAGTACAAATGGTTCCTGTCTTATTGCATCGGAATGGGAATATTGTTTTTAACAATAAACTATTTAAATCCGGAGACCTATTCTAAAACATTAATGCCTGCATTACAAAGTCCGTGGTTTATACCACACGTTTTGGTTTACTTATTTTCATACGCCTTGTTAGCGGCATCAAGTTTTGTAGCCATTAAAAGTTTATATAATTTTTACTTCGCAACATTTTCTGAAAATGATTTAAAACTGGCAGACAATTTGGTTTATATCGGGTTTGCATTTCTTACTTTAGGATTATTATTTGGCGCACTTTGGGCTAAAGAAGCTTGGGGACATTATTGGACGTGGGACCCAAAAGAAATTTGGGCATTTTTAACATGGATGATGTATTTGTTATATATACACTACAGATATATACATCAAAATAATTCGAAACAAGCGTTGATGCTTTTAACGGCTGCTTTTATTGTTCTGTTAATTTGCTGGTTTGGAGTTAATTATTTACCTGTTGCAAACACCAGTGTACACACCTATACGCAAGGTTAAATTCAATTTTAAAATAATTATTTTTTAGTATCTTCGCCGTCCTTTAAATTTAAATACATGCTAAATTTTACTCTAATTGACGGAATTGGTTACTTGGCTTCCATCGTTTTAATGGTGTCGTTTTTAATGAAAAGTATTAATACTTTAAGAATCGTTAACTCAATTGGTGCTACATTATTTGTAATTTTCGGATTTCTGTTACCCGAAGGAGGCATTCCAATAGTTATTACAAATGCCTTTATTTTAGGCGTAAATGTTTATTATTTGGTGACGTATTATAAAACTAATTGATTTCTTATCTTGCATAGATAATTTCTAAAGCATTGAAAAGAGTTCTAGTTTCTGTTACCAATGATTTATCTACAGACCAACGAGTTCATAGAGTTTGTACTACATTAACTAATTCGAACTTTAAAGTATTATTGGTTGGAAGAAAACTACAAAATAGCTTACCCTTAAACAGATTGTACAAAACAAAAAGAATGTCTTTATTATTTAATAAAGGATTCTTGTTTTATACCGAGTACAATGTTCGATTATTTTTTTATTTACTATTCAATAAAAAGGATATTTTACTTGCTAACGATGCAGATACACTTATTCCTAATTACCTGGTAAGTAAACTTCAAAATAAACCATTAATTTTTGATAGTCATGAATTATTTTCTGAAGTTCCCGAATTATTTTTCAGACCCAGAGTAAAATCAATTTGGTTAAAAATTGAAAATACAGTTATACCGAGAATTAAAATTGGGTATACTGTTTCTGATTCGATAGCATTATATTATAAAAATTTGTACAATGTTACTTTTGAAGTAATAAGAAATGTGCCACTACAAACTAAAAATAATACTCCAGTCGCTTCAATAAAATTAAACAATAATGCTATTTTGTATCAGGGTGCCATAAATACTGGAAGAGGCCTAGAATTAATGATTAAAGCGATGCAGTTTGTGGATAATGGGACATTTTATATTATAGGTGAAGGGATGCTATTAAATAAATTAAAACAAAAAGTTTCCAAATTGAATTTAACTGAAAAAGTAATTTTTCTTGGAACTATTGATCCTTCAGAGCTAAAAAGTATAACTATTCAAGCAGCTGTTGGAATTAGTTTAGAAGAAGATTTGGGACTCAATTATCGCTATGCGCTACCCAATAAATTATTTGATTATATTCAGGCAGAAATACCTGTATTGGTAAGTAATTTACCAGAAATGGCACAACTTGTAAAACAATATAATGTGGGTGAGGTTATTACTAATAGAGCTCCTAATCGTATTGCCAACATGGTAGAATATATGTTTTTGAACAAAAACATATATAAAAAACACTTAAAAAAGGCTGCATTAGAATTATGTTGGGAACAAGAAGAATTAAAATTTAAGAAGTTGATACATAAAATAATCTAACGCTTATATATAAAACTTAAATAAGATATTTTAAATAAATCAAACATGAATAATTTTGATTTTTTATTAATTATATAAAATTCAATTTTCTTCCCAAGTAAAGGGTACATATCTCTTAACAAGATATTTATATAAAATTTTCTAATAGCTTCAAAACTATATAACAATTTAACCTCCTTTTTGGTTAATAGATTTTTATCATTAAGTTCAATTAAATTTTTTATAGCAATTTTTGTTTTATTTAAAAATTCGAAATTGTCTTCAATTCCAATGTGATATACTGGATTATCAATATGTGTTATTATTATTTCCTTTTTCTTTAAATCCGATGCAAAAACAACATCTTCATACCCATAAAGAGAAATACTGGAATTAAATTTTATTTGATTAAAGATATTTTTGTGTATTAAGAAATTTGATGAAAAAAAAGAGTTATATGGTTTTCTAATTCTATCAGCATAAAACTGCTGTTCTCGTTGTCTTCCAAAATTCCATCTTAAATAGTAACTTAATTCAGGTTCATCAGGTTTATAATTAACACCGCCACAAATAACATTTAATCGTTGATCGCTTTTTAACTCCTGTATATACTTTTTAATAAAAGAAGGATTTACTGGTATTGTATCACAATCAAGAAAAAGCAACCAATCGTAGTTAGCTTTTTCAGCTAACAAATTTCTGATAATACTTCTTCCTACATTCTTAACTAAATAATTAACAGAAACATTTTTAAGAAACTTTACTTCATTATTTTCAGAATAGTTTACTTCTGAAAAATCATCAAATACTATAATTTCAAAAAGGATTTCTTCTACTGTAAGTTGTTTATGTAATTCATAAACTAAATTAGAAAAATTATAATTATATGTTGGAATTAAAATAGATAACAATTAAACCGATTTTTGAACAACCTCAAACAACTCGCCATTATCGCATTTTAAGGTTTTGTGATTAAATTTTAAAATCACAGAATAATCGTGTGTTGCCATTAATACTGTTTTTCCACTTTGATGGATGTCTTCTAAAACACGCATTACTTCAACTGAGGTACTAGGATCTAAATTACCCGTTGGTTCATCAGCTAAAATTAACTCGGGGTCATTTAATAAAGCTCTTGCAATTGCCACACGTTGCTGCTCACCGCCAGATAGTTGATGTGGCATTTTATAACCCTGCGTTTTCATACCAACTTTATCTAATACTTCATTAATTTTATTTTCTATGCTCTCCGGCTCTTTCCAACCAGTTGCTTTTAATACAAATTCTAAATTTTTATTTACAGAACGATCATCAAGTAATTTAAAATCCTGAAAAACAATTCCAATTTTTCTTCTTAAATAAGGAATTTCACTGTTTTTAAGTTTTTTTAAATCGAACCCTACAATCGTACCTTCGCCTTTTTCGAGGGGCAAATCGCCGTACAAGGTTTTCATCAAACTACTTTTACCACTACCAGTTTTACCAATTAAATAATAAAACTCGCCAGGTTTTATATCTAAATTTACGGATGATAAAATGAGATGTCCGCCTTGAAAAACTGATACATTTTCTAATTTTAACACTGATGACTCCATTGTTATAAATACTTTGATTTGATGGCTGAAATATACAACATTTTAAATTTCTTAAGAACGTTAAATTTTTGTTATCTTTTAAAATTATCACATTAAATTTACCCAATTGTTAAGATTTTTGTTCATAAGTTACTTTTAGATACATGTAATAAATTCTATTTAAAACGTTATCAATAATGAGGAATCATTAAATTTGTTTATAACACATTTTGATATTATGAAGCAATTTCTAGCCGCTGTGTTTTGTGTACTTTTTATACATAACATCCATTCGCAAAAAAACTTAACCAATCAATCAGCTATAAACAACTACAATAAAGCCATTGATTTATTTGAAAATCAGTCGTTTGAAGCTGCTATTTCATTGTTTGAAGCGGTTAAGCATGAGTTTGATAAATCAACAGAATATAGAGCCAATTGTGAGTATTATATAGCTTATGCAGCTATAAAAAGTGGTCAACAAAATGCCGACCAATTAATGTTAAATTTTGTAAAAAACTTCCCTACCAGTCTAAAAGTTACCAATGCATTTTTAGATGTGGGTAATTATTATTTTGATACTGGCAGGTTTGCGTATGCCTTAAAATGGTTGTCAAAGGTAAAAACTACAGGTTTTTCAACCCAACAAGAGGAAGATTTTAAATTTAGATATGCCTATGCCTTATTTTCAACCAATAATATAACCGAGGCTAAAAAGCATTTTTCAATGTTATTAAACTCACCAAAATACGGTTCTCAGGCTAAGTATTACTATGGGTTTATGGCCTATAATCAAGATAATTACGAAGAAGCAAACAAATATTTATCTGAAGTTGCTAATGATTCAAAATTTGAAAAAGAAGTTTCTTATTACCAAGTTGATATGAATTTTAAATTAGGAAAATTTCAGAAAGCTATTGATTTAGGATTGCCGCTACTTTCTAAATCAAATCCACTAGATCATTCAGAAATTTCTAAAATAATAGGTGAAAGTTATTTTAATCTTAATAAATACGCAGAGGCCATTCCGCATTTACTAAAATACAAAGGAAAAAGAGGTAAATGGACTAATACTGATTATTACTATTTAGGGTATTCTTACTACAAATCCAATGATTTTGAAAATGCTACGGCACAGTTTAATAAAATTGTAAACGGACAAAATGCTGTTGCACAAAACGCATATTATCATTTAGCCGAATGTTATTTAAAATCTCAAAAGAAATCAGAAGCATTAAATGCTTTTAAAAATGCATCTCAAATGAATTTCGATGAAAAGATTAAAGAAGATGCATATCTTAATTATGCCAAGTTAAGTTACGAAATTGGTAATCCGTATAAAGATGTAGCTGAAGTTTTACAAGATTTTATTAAAGAATTTCCACGTTCTGCTCATAGAAATGAAATAAACGATCTTATCATAAGTTCTTATATTTCAACTAAAAATTATGCCGGCGCAATAACTTATTTAAAAGATAAATCAGATAGCAAGAGCAAAGTTCTATACCAAAAAATACTTTATTTAAGAGGTGTTCAGTTATTTAATGAAAATGATTTTAGCAATGCTTTACTTCATTTTGATAAAGCTTCAAAAGAAAACAATGATGCGTATTATACAGCTCTGGCAACTTTTTGGAAAGGTGAAACTAATTATAGATTAAATTATTTTAGAAATTCATTGCAAGATTTTAAAAATTTTGAACGAAATACGCAGGCATCTAAAACTACAGAATTTCAGTTTGTAAACTACAATCTGGGGTATACACATTTTAAACTTAAAGAATACAGTGCTGCTGCAGAAGAATTTCAAAAATTTATCAATAAAAAACCAACTAATAACAACAAACTCAATGACAGTTATTTACGCTTAGCCGATAGTTATTTTGCATCGAGCAATTACTGGAAAGCCATGGAAGCCTACAACAAAGCTATCGAATTTAACGATGTTGATGTAGATTATGCTACTTACCAAAAAGCTATAAGCTATGGTTTTGTAAACAGAAATGCTGATAAAATTAAAAATCTTGAAACTTTTTTAAATCGCTTTCAAAAATCATCCTATAGAGATGATGCATTATACGAATTAGGAAACACACAAGTAGCTATGAATCAAAATAATGCAGCCTTAAATTCATTTAAAAAGTTAGTAGACGAACATCCTAAAAGTCAGTTTGTTCCACGTGCATTATTAAAACAAGGATTGATTTATTACAATTCTGACAGAAATGAGCAAGCATTAGCAGCTTATAAAAAAGTAGTTAAAGAATTCCCTAAACATCAAGAATCTAAAGAAGCTGTTGCAAATGCCCGTCAATTATATATTGATATTGGAAAAGTAGATGAGTATGCAGCATGGGTAAAAGGACTCGATTTTGTTTCGATAACCGATTCAGAATTAGATAACACTACTTTTGAAGCAGCAGAAAAACCATTTTTATCAGGCGATTTTAAACGGGCAATATCAGGATTTCAAAAGTATTTAAACACTTTTCCTAACGGGATAAATGCAACCAAAGCTAATTTTTACTTGGCTCAGGCTTATGTTAATGAAAAACAAACAGCTGATGCTATCCCTTTTTTACATAAAGTAAGCGCAACCCGAAACGAGTTTACAGAAACCGCCTTAACAACGTTAGCACAATATTATTTAGAAAAGAATAGTTGGAAAGACGCTATTCCTTTACTTACATCGTTAGAAGATGTAGCTGAATCAAATCAGAATAGAATTTTTGCGATGTCAAATTTGATGAAAGCATACAATGAAACAGGTCAGATTGCCAAGGCAGAATCCTATGCAGACAACGTATTAAAATTACCTCAAATTGACAGCCGTGTTAAATCGGATGCTACTATGTTACTTGCAAGAGCTGCTTTTAAAGCAGGAAATGATTCAAAAGCCAAATCAATGTACAAAGAAGTTGAGCGCTTTGCTACCGGTAAGCTTAAGGCAGAAGCTCTGTATTATAGTGCTTATTTTGATTATAAGTCGGGCAATTTTAAAACATCCAATGAAACGATTCAACAAATCGCTGCAGATTATTCTGCCTACAAATATTGGGGTGCCAAAGGATTAATAATTATGGCTAAAAATTTCTATGCGTTAAAAGATGCATTTCAAGCTAATTACATTTTAGAAAATGTACTGTCTAATTTTAAAGAATTTGATGATGTTGTACAAGAAGCTACAACTGTTTTAAATGAAATAAAATTAGAACAATCAAAAACAAATGAATCTGTAATAATCAACAATTAAAACATAAATCACCATGCGAAAGCTCCTTATATTAGTTGGATTATTTTTGGTAACCTCAAGTTTAACTGCTCAGGTAACCAAACCAAAAGATACCTTAAAAACAGAAACCATAAATGTTACTAAGTCTTTTAAACCTACCGTTTCTGATGCATATAAAATTCACGAAAACCCTTCGGTTCAGGAAGACAAAACATTGTTAAAGGAAAGCATTAATTATCAAATACAATCGGTTCCAGTTGCATCTACTTTTACCCCAGCAAAAGGTAAGGCTCAGGTGTTGGAACGACCAAAAAGAGAATTAATTTATGATAGTTTCTTAAGTGTTGGTTATGGAAATTTTTCTTCTCCCTTTGTAGAATCGTTTTTAAAATCAAAAATTGAACGCGAAAATTACTTAAGCCTTCATGCACTTTATAATGCATCTAAAAACGCTGTTTCTGATGCCATTATTGACGATGAATACAGCAATTTAGCCGTAAAAGGAGGGTATCATTTTCAGGATAACTACCTTAAATGGGATACCAAATTAAGATTTGAAAACACCAAAATTAATTGGTACGGTTTACCAAGTAATATTACATACAATCCCGTTTTACTTGAAAATGTAAAAACCAAACAACTTTATAAAACTTTTGGAGTTGACGGAAATGTAGAATTTAAAGAGTTTTTTATAAAAAAAGTAACTGCTGATTTATCTTATTTTAATGATGATTTCGATAGCAAAGAAACGCAATTGTATGTAAGCACTGAAATGGACTTTCCAATTTCTACCGAAAAAATAGCGATAGAAGCTGATGTTGATTTAATAAAAGGATCTTTTGAAAAAGAATATTCTAGCATAACAGATTTAGAACATTCTTTCTTAAAATTAGGTTTAAAACCTTCTTTTCAAGTTTTACGAGAAAATTTTATGCTTAATTTGGGAGTAAATTTATTTTATTCATTTGATTTAGAACACCGTAAAAGTAAGCTCTACTCCTATCCAAACGTATTTGCATCTTACAAGGTAATGGATAATTATTTAATACCTTTTATTGGTGTTATCGGTTCTCTTCAAACAAATTCATACAAATCATTGGTTGATAAAAACCCATTTGTATCTCCAAATTTGTTAATAAAAGAAACCGACCAAACCTACAATGCATTTATTGGTTTTAAAGGAAACTTATCAAAATCTTTTGATTACCAGTTAAAAGCATCACTAATAAATGAAAAAGACCGAGCTTTCTTTATCTTAAACCAATCTAAAACAAATGGTTTTAACAGCTTTGAATTTGGTTACGAGGCAGGAAATTCCTTTAATTTAATATATGATGATTTAAAAACTATTGAATTAGAAGTATCTGCTAATTTAGCCATTACTGAAAACTTCACTTTAAATTCGATACTTACATTTAACAACTATAATACTGATAACATCTTAGAAGCCTTTAATTTACCAACCTACAAAGCTACTGTTGGAGCTTCTTATATAGCTAAAAAATGGTACGCAAATTCAACCATAAATCTCGTGGGAGAAACAAAAGACTATCAAGTGCCATATGGTTTTGCTAATATTCTCCCTTCTAATCAGTTCATTATAGCTGATTCTTATATTATAAAAAATAACGCTTATGTTGATCTGAATGTAAACGCTGGATATAATTTCTCTAATAGATTAACTGCTTTTGTTAAATTATCTAATTTATTAAATAGTGATTATAAATTTGTTTCACATTACAAAACGCAAGGACTGCAAGCAATTGCTGGAATAACTTATAAGTTTGATTTATAAGAATCATAGAAAAACTATAGAAGGTAAAGTCTGTTTGTAGATTTTACCTTTTTTTATTTAAAAAATGTTTAGTTTTAAACATTAAAAAATTAATACTTTATGAAATATTGTTTTGCATTTTTATTTGCGTTTATTTCAGTATCAATAAACGCTCAATCATTAAAGGTATCTGATGAAAAAACCTTGGCCAATTTTTACACCTACGCTTTAACCCAAGGTAAAAGTTATGAATGGCTTCAGCATTTAACAACGCAAATTGGAGGTAGGATGCCTGGCACCGTTGCTGCTGATAAAGCTGTAAAATGGGGAGAAAAAACAATGCTTGATGCAGGATTTGATAAAGTTTGGCTTCAGCCTGTTATGGTTCCTCATTGGGAACGAGGCAACAAAGAAGTGGCATATTACACCATCAACAATAAAAAAATTAACTTACCTATTGCTGCTCTTGGCAATTCTATTGCAACTCCTAAAAAAGGATTGCTGGCAGAAGTTGTAGAAGTAAAAAGTATTGCTGAAGCAGAAAACTTAGGAGAAAAACTAAGGGGTAAGATAGTGTTTTTTAATGCTGTTATGAAATCATCACACATCAGACCATTTACTGGCTACAGCGAAACAGCAGGAATGCGAGTTAATGGAGCAAAAGCAGTTGGAAAATACGGAGCGGTAGGTGTTATCGTTCGTTCACTAACTACCAATTTAGACGATTATCCACATACGGGAGTTATGAGTTATAGGGGCATTCCAGAAAATGAAAAAATACCAGCAGCAGCTATAAGTACCAATGCTGCAGAATTACTGAGTAAACATTTAAAAGAAAATCCGTCGCTTAAATTTTATTTCAAACAAAATTGTAAAAATTATGAACCAAAATTATCGTACAACGTAATAGGCGAAATAACTGGCGCCGTTAATCCTGAAAACTTTATAGTTGTAGGTGGGCATTTAGATTCGTGGGATTTAGGGCAGGGCGCACACGATAACGGAACAGGAGTTGTTCAGTCTATTGAAGCTGCACGACTTTTTAAATTGATGAACATCCAACCCAACAATACCATAAGAGTAGTGTTATTTATGGATGAAGAAAACAGTGGCACAGGCAGTATTAAATATGCTGCAGATGCTAAAGAAAAAAATGAAAAACATTTGGGTGCTATAGAAACGGATTCAGGTGGATTTACTCCACGTGGATTTTCTATAGATGCCAATTCTGAGTTGTTTTCATTAGTTCAGACGTGGAAACCATTATTTGAAAAATATGGTATTTACGAGTTTTTTAAAGGCGGAAGCGGTGCAGATACCAGCGATTTAAAATCTGATACCATTTTATTAATGGGCTACAAACCAGATGCTCAGCGTTATTTTGATTTTCATCATGCTGCAACAGACACTTTTGATAAAGTAAATAAGAGAGAACTTGAATTAGGAGCTGGCTCTATAGCCTCTATTCTTTATTTAATGGATTCATATTTAAAATAATACCTCATGAAAAAATCTCTTTTTGTATTGTTTATTTCACTTTTAGTTTCGTGTTCAAATAAAGAAACAGTTGATTTAATAATAACCAATGCGCATATTTATACAGTAAATGAAAATTTAGAAACAGCCCAAAGTTTTGCGGTAAAAGATGGTAAATTTATTAGTATTGGCTCAACCAATGAAATTCTATCTAATTATACTTCTAAAACAATAATTGATGCTGAAGGAAAAACTATTGTACCCGGTTTAATTGATGCTCATTGCCATTTTTACGGCTTAGGCTTGCAGCAACAAAAAGTAGATTTAACAGGCACACGGAGTTTTGATGAAGTTATTGAGCGTATTGTAGCTTTTCAGAAAGAGAAAAATTTATCTTATATAACTGGTAGAGGATGGGATCAAAACGATTGGGAGGTTAAAGAGTTTCCAACCAAAGAAAAACTTGATGAGCTTTACCCAACTACACCAATTGCAATTACTCGTATCGACGGGCATGCACTATTGGCAAACCAAGCAGCTATAGACTTGGCTGAAATTACTATTAACACCCCTGAAACAGGTGGTTTTATTCTTAAAAAGAATGGTAAATTAACAGGTGTTTTCATTGATTCTCCTATGGATTTAATCGAAGCAAAAATTCCTGCTTATTCTAAACAAGAACAAATAAATGCTTTATTAGATGCTCAAAAAATATGCTTTGAAAACGGATTAACAACAGTAGTTGATGCCGGTTTACATAAAGAAACCATTGAATTAATTGATGAACTACACCGTAAAAATCTGTTAAAAATAAGAATTGACGCTATGGTTGCTGCTACAAAAAGCAACTTAAATTATTACTTACAAAAAGGGATTATAAAAACGGACAAATTGCACGTACACTCGTTTAAATATTATGCCGATGGAGCTTTAGGATCCAGAGGTGCTTGTTTGAAAGAATCTTATAGCGATGCAAAAAATCATTTTGGAGCACTGGTAAACAGTTTGGGAAACTTTCATTTAACGGCTGATAGAATTTTTAAATCTGATTATCAAATGAATACACATGCTATTGGCGATTCTGCTAACTATATCGTTTTAAAAAAATACCAAGAATTGCATAAAGAATCGAAAGAAAGACGCTGGAGAATTGAACATGCCCAAGTTGTTGATTTAAATGATTTTTCAAAATTTAAAACCATAGTACCATCGGTGCAGCCTACTCACGCCACTTCTGATATGTATTGGGCAGAAGATCGTTTAGGAAAAGACCGTATAAAAGGGGCTTATGCCTATCAAGAGTTACTCAATCAATATGGAAAAATAGCTTTAGGAACCGATTTTCCTATAGAACAAGTAAATCCGATGCACACTTTTTATGCAGCAGTTGCTCGTAAAGATTTAAATAATTATCCCGAAAAAGGATTTCAAAAAGAGAATGCATTAAACAGAGTAGATGCCTTGCGTGGAATGACGATTTGGGCTGCTTATGCTAGTTTTGAAGAAAACGAAAAAGGCAGTATTGAAGTAGGTAAAAAAGCAGATTTTGTAATTCTTGATAATGATCTTTTAAAAATAGAAGAAGCTAAACTCCCAAAAATTAAAGTGTTGCAAACCTTTGTAGGTGGAGAAAAAGTTTATTAATTCTTCATATTAAAAATCATATTTTTTAATAGTTGTTCTCCATCGGGAGTTAAAATAGACTCAGGATGAAATTGTACGGCAAAAATGGGTAGTTTTTGATGTTCAATTGCCATAATACGATTTTCATAGTCAACAGCAGTAATCTTAAATTCCGTTGGAAAATTTGTTGAAGATGCAACCCAAGAATGGTACCTGCCAACTTCTACGGTACTTTTTAAGCCCTTAAAAATAACCGAACTTTCATCTGTAACTTTTATTTTAGTTGCTACTCCGTGATAAACCGAATTTAAATTTTCTATTTGTCCACCAAAAACTTCTATTAGTGCTTGCAAACCTAAACAAACGCCAATTATTGGTTTAGTGCATGCATACTTTTCAATTACGGCTAATAACAAACCAGCTTCGCGTGGAATTCCAGGGCCCGGAGATAAAATAATTAAATCGTACGATTCTAGTTCATCTAAATCAAGCTCATCATTACGTTTTACTACAGGAAGCTGATTAGTAACTTTTTCAATTAGGTGTACTAAATTATACGTAAACGAGTCGTAATTATCTATTAATATAATTTTCAAAATTCACTTTTAAAAAAAGCAAAGTTAATATTTATAAAAATATCATTGTTAGAATTGAAAAAACCAATTACTTATAATTTGAAAGCAGAAACATAAAATTACAACTGATTTTCTTACATATTTGTTTTTTATTTAACTTTTTTATTGTTTTTTGTAACCTTTTTGTTGTTTTAAATAATTTTATGTAATCTTTTTGTGTTCTTTGACTTTCATTTTTAAATCATAAATACAATTACTATGTGTGGAATATTAGCAATTATTGGAAAAGATATACAACTAGAAACAACTAAAACATTATCAAAAAAAATGTCTCACAGAGGACCCGATGAAAGCAATATTATAAAAACATCCAGCGGTCATGTGTTAAGCCACGAGCGACTTTCTATTATCGATTTACACACAGGTATTCAGCCCATCCAAGGATCCTCCACTGCCTATATGGTACACAACGGAGAAATTTACAACCATCAGCATTTAAGAGATACTGTTTTAAAGGAACATCAATTCAGAACAAAATCTGATTCAGAAGTTATCGTGCATTTATATGAAAAATTCGGATATGAATTTCTTGACATGTTAGATGGAGATTTTGCTTTTGTGGTGGTAAATGGCGATGATTATATAGCGGGTCGAGATCCTATAGGTGTTAAACCGTTGTATTATGGCTTTGATGCTGAAGGCAGAACTTATTTCTCATCTGAAATGAAATCAATTTTGGAACCCTGTGTTGAAGTTAAAGCTTTTCCTCCAGGATATTATTACACACCTAAAACAGGTTTTGTGCGATACTTTCAACCTGCTTGGTTTGATGAATCTAAAGCCACAAAAGCACTAGACTTTACATCTTTAAGAGATGCTTTAATACAAGCTACCAAAAAAAGGTTAATGACTGATGTGCCATTAGGTGTGCTATTATCAGGCGGATTAGATTCGTCTTTAACTTCTTCCATTGCTAAGCGTTTACTTGAGGGCACTGATCAAAAACTCCATTCATTTTCTATCGGGTTAAATGCCGATGCTCCCGATTTAAAAGCAGCCAGAAAAGTTGCCAGTTATCTTGGAACCGAACATCATGAAATACACTTTACAATTGAAGAAGGCTTGGCAGCTATTAAAAAACTTATTTGGCATTTAGAAACGTACGATGTAACATCCATTAGAGCTAGTACACCCATGTATTTTATGAGTAAACACATCACAGATTTAGGCGTAAAAGTAGTATTATCTGGAGAAGGTGCCGATGAAATTTTTGGAGGTTATTTGTATTTTAGAAATGCACCAGACGTTACAGAATTCCAGAAAGAAACTATCAGAAGAGTACAATTACTTTCTACTTCCGATTGTTTAAGAGCTGATAAATCAACGATGGCATTTGGTCTTGAAGCCCGCGTTCCATTTTTAGATAAGGACTTTTTAAATACAGCGATGTCTATAGTTCCCGATCAAAAATTACCAAAAACGTATGATGGTATAGAAAAATACATACTGAGAAAAGCATTTGATACCCCAGAAAAACCATTCTTACCTGATGAAATCTTGTGGAGACAAAAAGAACAATTTTCTGACGGAGTTGGATATAGCTGGATAGACACTTTAATTGCTTATGGAGAAGCGCAAGTTACCGATGAACAATTAGAAACAGCTCGTGAGATTTTCCCTCACAACACACCAACAACTAAAGAAGCCTACTTTTACAGAAGCATATTTCACGAGCATTTCCCACAAGAATCAGCAGCTAAAACAGTGTTAAAATGGATACCAAAGTGGCAAGAAAACACTGACCCATCGGGCAGAGCAAATGCTGCACATAGCAATGCTGATACTAGTATAGCCTTAAAAAAAGTAAAATTATCTGCTTAAAAAAATAATCCTGCAAATTGCAGGATTATTTGATTAATATCAATATTATGACTGATGCAAATCATTTTATATCAATAGTATAGTTTGTAACTTATAACTCCTTATTAAAAAGTTATGAAATGGAAAATTTTTACTTTGATTTTATCTTTAATTTTAATTTCGTGTGTAAGCTCCATTAAATTCAACAGTCAAAAAGTTGAATCGAGCTGGAAAAACCCGAAATACCATCAATTTACACCTTCAAAAATTTTTGTAATCGGATTGTGCAGCAACGAAAGCATGCGCTTAACTTTTGAAGATTGTTTTTCGAAACAATTTAAAGAAAGAGGTATTGAGTCGAACTCATGTAAAGAACAATACAAAGAACTCTTTATCAACCAACTTATTTCTGATTACACTTTAAAAAAATTTAATTCAAAACTAAACGAAGAAGGATACGATGCTATTTTTGTGATGGCAATTAATGGTACTTCAAAACAACTTGATTATAAAAAAGAATATTACGGCATTTATCATAGCTGGTATCGCTTTGAACAATACGCCAAACATATTCAGGATTTTTATTTATTTCCAAGCTATTATTCTGATTACACTATTTACAATCTTGAGTGCTCTATGTATAAAGTTAATAATGACTTAAATAAATCATTGGTATGGGCAGGTGTTATAAAGCAAATAGATCCTAATAATATTTCAACTTATTTTAATGATCTTTCTAAAATAATAATTAAAGAACTTGAATTGAATAAGTTAATCAAAAAAAGTGTATAGTTTCTTTAAAACCTTAAATAATAGTATAACATTATAATAGCAATAATTACAATTGGCCCTACTATACCCGCAAAAACTCCTCCTGGTCTAAAATCTTTCTGATCAATTTTACCTGTGCTAAAAGCGATGGCATTTGGCGGTGTTGAAATTGGAAAAAACAAGGCAGTTGACGCACTAAATCCAATTACCAATGCTAAAATTAATGGCGATGAATTAGAGGCCAATATAATTGCTATTGGAATTAACAATGTAGTTGCTGCAGTGTTACTCATAATATTCGACATCACAACAGTTAGTAACGAAAACCCAACAATAATAGCCATTAAATTTAATTCATACTCTCTAATTAATGACACATAATACTCTGCTAATCCGGTTTCTTTAATTGCCAACCCTAAAGACAATCCACCAGCAACCAACATTAAAGTATCCCATGGTAATTTTCTTACATCATCACTGGTAACAATACTAAACATAGTAAGTAATATTATAGGCAATAAAGAAATAGCAGAAGCAGGAATTTGATGAATATTTGTTGTTAACCACAAAAACAAGGTTAAAACAACAATTACAATTACTAGCTTTTTCTTTAGTTTAAATAATTTTGAAGTATTTTCTAAACTATCATCAGATAAATAACTCAAATCTATATGGTTAATTTTTGGTATGTATTTTTTACTTAAATACAGCCAAAAAAGCAATACTAAAATTATTGCAATTGGAAATCCTACCAACATCCATTCTAAAAATCCAAATTGAATGTTGTAAGACATTAAGGCTTCTGCAGCAATTGCATTGGGAGGAGAACCAATAATTGTTCCCATACCACCAAAAGCTGCGGCAGCCGGAATACCAATTAAAACTGCTTTAGAAAAAGGAGCATTATCATCTAAGGTATTTAAAAAAGGAAGAACTGAAGCAACCATCATGGCCGTTGTTGCAGTATTTGACATCAACATAGAAAACATGGCTGTTGTCATCATTATTCCAAGTAAAACAAATTTCGGTTTTGTGCCGAATTTTAAAATTGATAACTTAAAAATAATTTTATCTAAATTAACTTTCTGTAAGGCCTCTGCAATAAAAAAACCTCCTAACATTAACCAAATAACACTATTTGACCAGGTTTGCACATATTTTTGCACATATTTAGCTGCGTTTTCAGGATTTGAACCAGAATAGTATTGTCCCAATCCCAATACTAAAAAACCAAAAATCATTAATCCAACCGCAAAAGGAGGAACAGCTTCTGTAAGCCACAATCCTATAGATAAAAACAATAAGAATAAGACATACAATTGAGGGCTGGTTAAATCGGGATTATTTAACGCATAGGTTAACCCAAAAGCAAAAATTATACTCAATAAAAAGTAGATAATTTTAGTTTGGATATCAACAACTTTTTGAATTTTATCGTAGTAACGTCTTGAAGCAGATCTTGATTCTGACATAATAATAAATTTTGCAATTGAAACATCAAAATTACACCACAATTTTAATTAAATAAAACAAAAACGTATATTTTTTACGAATTCAATAATGAAAATTTTATATCTAAATTCTGCTTATAAAAAATAAATTGTTGATAACTTATACCTATATCAACCTCAAAAAACCGATAAAAACATTGAGTTTTCTTATATTTGTACGATTTAGAAATTTTCAAAAAAATTATCGAAAAACATGAGTGAAGAACTAAATAAAAACAGTTATTCGGCAGACAGTATTCAGGCATTAGAAGGAATGGAACACGTACGTAAAAGACCTTCCATGTACATTGGTGATGTAGGAATTAGAGGATTACACCACTTGGTTTATGAAGTGGTTGACAATTCGATTGACGAAGCTATGGCTGGACATTGTACTAAGATCGAAGTAACAATAAATAAGGACAATTCATTAACCGTAAAAGATAACGGTAGAGGAATTCCGGTAGATATTCATAAAAAAGAAGGCGTATCGGCTCTTGAAGTTGTAATGACCAAAATTGGCGCCGGAGGTAAATTTGACAAAGATTCATACAAAGTTTCTGGAGGTTTACACGGTGTTGGAGTGTCGGTTGTAAATGCTTTATCAAAACATTTAAAAGCAACTGTTTATCGCGATGGTAAAATATGGCAACAGGAATACGAGTATGGAAAAGCAATTTATCCGGTAAAAACTATTGGAGAATCTACCGAACGAGGAACTGAAGTGACTTTTATGGCAGATGAAAAAATATTTCATACTGAAATTGTATTCAATTACGACACGCTTTCGGCACGTTTAAGAGAACTTTCATACTTAAATAAAGGATTAACTATTTCTATAGTTGATACCAGAAATACGGATGATGAAGGAAATTATATTGCTGAAACCTATTGCAGCGAAAAAGGCTTAATTGAATTTATAGAATACCTCGATGGAACACGCGAACGCTTAACTGCAGGAGTTATCAGTATGGAAGGAGAAAAAAGCGGAATACCTGTTGAAGTAGCTATGGTTTACAACACTTCGTACAATGAAAACTTACATTCGTATGTAAACAACATCAACACCCACGAAGGAGGAACACATTTAGCTGGTTTTAGAAGAGGCTTAACAACCACTTTAAAAAAATACGCTGATTCTTCGGGCATGCTGGATAAACTGAAATTTGAAATTGCCGGAGATGATTTTCGCGAAGGATTAACTGCTATTGTTTCTGTAAAAGTAGCAGAACCTCAATTTGAAGGTCAAACAAAAACAAAATTGGGCAATAAAGAAGTTACAGCTGCAGTAAGTCAGGCTGTATCTGAAATGCTTACTAATTACTTGGAAGAAAATCCAAACGATGCTCGCACTATAGTTCAAAAAGTAATTTTAGCAGCACAAGCGCGTCATGCAGCTCGTAAAGCAAGAGAATTAGTACAACGTAAATCTGTTTTATCCATTGGTGGTTTACCGGGTAAACTAAGCGATTGTTCAGAAACAGACCCTGCAATGTGTGAAATTTTCTTGGTTGAGGGAGACTCGGCAGGCGGAACAGCCAAACAAGGACGCGACCGCAACTTTCAGGCAATTTTACCATTAAGAGGTAAAATTTTAAATGTTGAAAAAGCGATGCACCACAAAGTTTTTGATAATGAGGAAATCAAAAACATGTATACAGCGTTAGGAGTTACCATTGGAACAGAAGAAGATTCAAAAGCATTAAATATTGAAAAATTACGCTATCATAAAATTGTAATTATGTGTGATGCCGACGTTGATGGAAGCCACATTGCTACACTAATTTTGACATTCTTCTTCAGATACATGAAAGAATTAATTGAAGCAGGTCATATTTACATTGCTACACCTCCACTCTATTTGGTTAAAAAAGGCCAGAAAAAAGAGTATGCTTGGGACGACAATCAACGCGATATGATAGCTCAAAGAATGGGTGGTGGCGTAAACATACAGCGATACAAAGGTTTAGGAGAAATGAACGCAGAACAATTGTGGGAAACTACTATGAATCCTGAGTTTAGAACTTTACGTCAAATTACCATTGACAACCTTACAGAAGCCGACAGAGTCTTTTCTATGTTAATGGGTGATGAAGTACCGCCACGAAGAGAATTTATTGAAAAAAATGCTGTATATGCCAATATTGACGCATAAATACCTCTCTTTAATTTATATTAAAATGCGAATTTCAACAATTCGCATTTTTTATTACTTCTAATTTGTTTTTTATCAAAAATTAAACACAAATTAATAATAAAATTACTTCATTTATTATTTATCAAAAAATCAGTAAAAACCTAAGAAAATCAGCAACTTCTGTACATATTTTATGTTGATAATTGTTATATTTGATTATTCATAATCTAAACATTTCACATCATGAAAATAACAATAGTTGGAGCAGGTGCAGTTGGTGCAAGTTGCGCTGAATACATCGCCATTAAAAATTTTGCTTCAGAAGTAGTTTTAGTTGATATTAAAGAAGGGTTTGCCGAAGGCAAAGCTATGGATTTAATGCAAACTGCAACATTAAACGGATTTGACACGAAAATTGTTGGAACAACTGGAGATTACTCAAAAACAGCTGGATCTGACATCGTAGTAATTACCAGCGGGATTCCAAGAAAACCAGGAATGACGCGCGAAGAACTTATCGGGATTAATGCCGGTATTGTAAATTCTGTTACTTCTAGTTTAATAGAATTCTCTCCAAACACCATCGTAATAGTAGTTAGTAATCCGATGGATACTATGACCTATTTAGTTCACAAAGCAACCAAGTTACCTAAAAACAGAATCATTGGAATGGGTGGAGCTTTAGACAGCGCTCGTTTTAAATACCGTTTAAGCGAAGCCTTGGATTGCCCTTCTTCTGATGTTGATGGAATGGTAATTGGTGGACACAGTGATACTGGTATGATTCCTTTAACACGCTTAGCTGTTAGAAATGGAGTGCCCGTTAATCAGTTCTTGAATTCAGAACAATTAGAGAAAGTTTCAGCAGAAACAATGGTTGGAGGCGCTACCTTAACTAAATTGCTTGGAACCAGTGCTTGGTATGCCCCAGGTGCAGCCGTTTCAGTTTTAGCTCAATCAATTGCTTGTGATCAGAAAAAATTAGTTCCTTGTTCTGCATTATTAGAAGGCGAATACGGCCAAAATGACATTTGCCTTGGAGTTCCATGTATTATTGGAAGAAATGGAATTGAGCAAATTATAGATGTAAAGCTTAACGATGCAGAGAAAGAGCTTTTTGTAAAAAGTGCAGCTGGTGTAAGAGCAATGAATGATGATTTAAAGAATGTATTATAAACTGTATTGAAAATAAAAAAGGCTGCTAATGCAGCCTTTTTTATTTATGATAAACCTGATATTACACCGTTTTCATCAATTGACATACCTTCAGAAGCTGGTATCTCTGGCAAACCTGGCATCCGCATCATTTCTCCTAAAATTGGGATTATGAATTGTGCTCCGGCAGCTATTTCAACTTCCCGTACGTTTATTCTAAAACCTGTAGGTCTTCCTTTTAATAGTTCATTGTCTGAAAAAGATTTTTGAGTTTTTGCCATACAAATTGCAAAATTATCAAATCCTAAACGGGTAATTCTTTTTAAATTAAGTTCAGCTTTTTTCTCATAATCAACCCCGTCTGCTCCATAAATTTCACGAGCGATGGTTTCAATTTTTTCTTTTACTGGGCTCTCCCAATTGTATAATGGTTTAAATTGAGTTGCTTTATTCTCAACAACATCAACAACTGCTTTGGCTAATTCTTGAGTTCCGTTACCACCTTTTGCCCAACCTTCAGAAACAACTGCATGAACGCCCATGGTTGCACATTGTTGAATTACATAATTAATTTCTTCATCGGTATCACTTACGAAAGAATTTATTGCTACTACTGGTTCAATGTTAAACTTACGTATATTCTCAATATGCTTTTCTAAATTTTTAAATCCACTTTGTATATAACTTAAGTTTGGTATATTATATTCTTCTTTTTTAGCACCACCATGATGTCTTAAAGCTCTAATTGTAGCCACTAAAACAACTGCTTTTGGATTTAGACCAGCATAAGCCGATTTAATATTTAAGAATTTTTCTGCTCCTAAATCAGCTCCAAATCCGGCTTCAGTAACTACATAATTTGACAATGATAATCCCATTTTTGTAGCAATAATTGTATTGGTACCTTGTGCAATGTTAGCAAAAGGCCCACCATGGATTATAGCTGGATTTTCTTCTAATGTTTGAACCAAATTTGGCTTAATGGCATCTTTTAATAAAATAGCCATGGCATTTTCAGCTTTTAAATCGCGTGCAAAAACCGGTTTATTATCAAAGGTAAACCCAACGAAAATATCGCCTAAACGTTTTTTTAGATCGTTAAAATCTTTAGCCATACAAAGTATTGCCATTACTTCAGATGCTGGAGTAATATTAAAACCATCTTCGCGCGGTATTCCATTTGCAGTTCCTCCCAATCCGATGGTAATATTACGTAAAGACCTGTCATTCATATCAATAACACGTTTCCATAAAATGGTTCGGGCATCGATGTTTAAATTTTGAGTTTTACTTTGCAAATTATTATCGATTAATGCAGATAATAAATTGTTTGCTTTTTCAATGGCGTTAAAATCGCCTGTAAAATGAAGATTAATATCTTCCATTGGAACAACCTGTGAAAATCCACCGCCTGCTGCACCACCCTTGATACCAAAAACCGGTCCAAGTGATGGCTCACGCAATACTACTGTTGCTTGTTTACCAATTTTATTTAATCCTTCGGTTAATCCTATAGAAACTGTTGTTTTACCTTCACCAGCAGGTGTAGGAGTTAAAGCAGTTACTAGGATTAGATTATTTTTTTTAATTTTTTCCTCATCGATTAAATTTAAAGGAAGTTTCGCTTTATATTTCCCATATAATTCAATATCATCTTCCTGAATATTTAACTTAGCGGCAATGTTTTTAATTGGTTTTAGCTCCTTACTTTGAGCTATTTCGATATCTGTTAAAAATTTCATGTTGACTTATTTTTGTTGGCAAATATACTAAATAGTAAATTGCTGATTTAGAATAAAATTGTCAGTTATATTTTTTTACCATTAATATGGTATAAAATCAATAAAACAATTGGGATTTCGTGTTTGAAATTATATATTTGCACGTTTAGAAAAAATGTACGATTAAAAATTTAAAGATAATGCAGAATAAAGGACTTATTAAAGCTTTTGCTATTCTTTTTGGAATAGTAAGTTTGTATCAGTTATCGTTTACTTGGTTTGCTAAAAATGTTGAAGAAAAAGCAAGCATTTATGCACAAGCTAAAGCCACAACTGAAGATGTTAGGGAGAAATCTATTTTAGAAAAAGCTTACCTAGACTCGGTTGCTAATCAACCTGTGGTTGATTTAGGTTTTACAACTTTCAGTTATAACGATGTTAAGAATAAAGAAATCAATTTAGGATTAGACCTTAAAGGAGGAATTAATGCAATTCTTCAAGTTTCTGTAAAAGATATACTTATAGGTTTATCAAACAATTCAAAAAATCCGGTTTTTAACAAAGCTTTAGCGGCTGCTTCTGAAGCACAAAAAAGCAGCGATGAGACTTACTTAAATCTGTTTTTCCAAGAATTTGAGAAGTTGAGTAATGGAACCGTTAAATTGAGTGATCCAAGTATTTTTGGAAATAAATCCTTGCGCGATAAAATTAACTTCAAACTTACCAATGAAGAGGTAAAGCCAATTATTGCAGAAGAAGTTTCAGGTTCTATAAGTACAGCTTTTGAAGTATTAAGAAGTCGTATTGATAAATTTGGTGTTACGCAACCAAACATTCAACGAATTGGATCTTCGGGTCGTATTTTGATAGAATTACCTGGAGCAAAAGATATTGAACGCGTTAAAAAGTTATTACAAAGTACAGCAGAATTACAATTCTGGGAAGTATATAGCAATCAGGAAACTGCTAATTTCTTAATTCAGGCAGATGGCTTGTTAACAGAACTTCTTAAAGATGAGAAAGTTGCCACTACTGACACCGCAAAAACTTCGGATGTAGATGCACTTTTAGGAGAAGTTAAAGATTCTGTTGCAAAAACTCCTACAAACAAATTATTTTCGGTTTTATACCCAAACATCCCTCAAGATGCAAATCAAGTTAGTTCATTAATAGCTACAGCATCAACTAAAGACACTGCAACAGTTAATAAGTACTTATCGATGTCAGAAGTAAGAGCTTTACTTCCAGAAGATATGCGATATGCAAAATTTTTATGGGATGCAAAACCACAAAAAGGAACTGAGGTAATTTCATTATACGCAATAAAAGGGAACAGAGACAATGTTGCACCTTTAGAAGGCGATGTTATTGAAGACGCTTCACAACAATTTGATCAACTTGGAAAAAATCCTGAAGTAAGCATGACAATGAACAGTCGTGGGTCTAAAATATGGGGCAAAATGACAACGGATAACGTTGGTAAATTTGTTGCTGTTGTATTAGATAATCAAGTTTATACTGCTCCTAGAGTTAACGATGCTATTACTACCGGAAGAACATCAATTTCTGGAAACTTTACAGTTGAAGAAGCTCAAGACTTAGCAAACGTATTAAAAGCGGGTAAATTACCTGCAGCAGCTCATATTATTCAGTCAGAAATAGTTGGTCCATCGTTAGGTCAAGAATCAATAGATAGTGGTTTAAGTTCATTTATTATAGCATTTTTATTTGTACTTGCATGGATGGTATTCTACTACGGTAGAGCTGGATGGTATGCAGATATTGCTTTAGCTGTAAACTTACTATTTATTATGGGTATTTTAACTGCCTTTGGTGTTGTATTAACCTTACCTGGTATTGCGGGTATCGTGTTAACCATTGGTATGTCTGTTGATGCTAACGTAATTATTTTTGAACGTGTTAAAGAAGAAAAAGATAAAGGTAAAGGCTTAAAAGATGCTGTTAGAGATGGGTTTGGCAATGCATTATCATCAATTATAGATGCTAACGTTACTACCATGCTTACTGGTATAATTTTATATGTATTTGGAACTGGCCCTGTAAAAGGTTTCGCATATACCTTAATAATTGGTATTTTAACATCATTATTTACTGCTATTTTTATTACACGTTTATTAATTGATTCTAATTCTGATAAAGGAAAATCGTTTAATTTCAGTACAAAAATTACTAAAAACTGGTTTGCAAACTTACATATGCAGTTTGTAAAACAACGTAAATACGCATACATATTATCATCTACAGTTATAATTGCAGGTTTATTCTCTTTATATACAAATGGATTAAATTATGGAGTAGATTTTGTTGGAGGTAGATCTTATACTGTACGTTTTGAAAACACTATAAAACCAACCGAAGTTGCTACTTTATTAACCAGCAAATTTGGAAGTACACCAGAAGTTAAAACCTATGGTGATGCGAATCAATTAAAAATTACTACTAAGTATAAAATCAACGAAGAAGGAAATGAAATTGATGATGAAGTAGTAGAGTTATTATACAGCGGATTACAACCTAAATTTCCTAAAGACTTCACTTTAGACCAATTTAAAGGCGGGTATGAAGGTCAAACTATCGGAGTAATGAACTCAATTAAAGTAGAGCCAACTATTGCATCAGATATTAAAATTGCTGCACAATGGTCTATTTTCGGATCATTAATCGTAGTGTTTTTATACATCTTATTCAGATTTAGAAAATGGCAATATAGTCTAGGGGCTGTTGTAGCCGTGTTCCACGATGCTTTAATTGTAATTGCATTATTCTCTTTATTGTACAAGTTTATGCCATTTAATATGGAAATCGATCAATCGTTTATTGCTGCAATTTTAACTGTAATTGGTTACTCACTAAATGACACTGTGGTTATTTTTGACCGTGTTAGAGAATACGTACACGAACACAAATCATGGTCATTTGTAAAAATATTAGACGATGCCTTAAGCAGTACTTTAAGTAGAACATTAAACACAGCATTTACAACATTGGCAGTATTAGGAGCAATCTTTATGTTTGGTGGAGACACTTTAAGAGGATTTATGTTTGCTTTATTAATTGGTATAGTAGTTGGAACTTATTCATCGCTTTACATAGCAACTCCAATTTTATATGATACTTCTAAGTTAGGAAGAAAAGGAATTGAATAAAAATAACAAATCAATACAGAACCGTTCTGATTAACTCAGGACGGTTTTTTGTTTTACAATGGATAAAATTACTACAGTTTTATTAAGTAAAAGAGAACTTACGCCAAATCAAACAGTATTAATTACAAACTTAATTAATACTGTTTATGAAAACTCTGAACGTGAATTTTGGCCAACCGATGGAAGTTACTCAAGAACTACGATTGATGAGATTTCAAGCTATGTTGAAAAGGAAGAATTAATAGTTGCTAAAGAAGCTAATGAAATTGTAGGTACCGTTCATGTGTATCCAATCAATTCAACTACCCTAGGTTTTGGCATGTTAACCGTATCATTACAGCACAGAAAAAAAGGGATTGGTAATGTATTACTAAAAGCAGTAGAAGTCTTTGCAAAAACCAATAAATTCAGTAAAATTCAACTCGAATTATTAAAACCTGTACATTTTAAACATCAAGAAAAAGAATTTTTAGAAAAGTGGTATTGTAAGAATAATTATGAGTTAACAGAATCAATATCACATGAAAATTTATATTTTAAACAAGCTACAATGTTAAAATTTCCTTGTAAATTTGACATCTTTACAAAAACAATTTAAGATTTAGGATAAAACTAAGTTGCCAAAATGCAATTGATAACATTATGAGTATTATTAAATTACACGATAAATATTTTAAAAACTTCATTTCAAAAGAAGAACTAGATAAGGCAATTAAAAAACTTGCAATTCAAATATACAATGATTTAAAAGGAGAAACCCCGTTGTTTGTTGGAGTACTGAATGGTTCTTTTATGTATGCGGCAGATTTGTTGAGACACTACCCTGCTCCATGTGAAATTTCGTTTGTAAAACTAGCTTCTTATGAAGGAACAAACTCAACTGGAACTATTAAAAATTTAATAGGTTTAAATGGTAATGTAGCAGGAAGAACTGTAATTATTTTAGAAGACATTGTAGATACTGGCAACACTTTACAAGAAATTTACACGCTTTTTGAAGATAAAAATGTTAAATCACTTAAAATAGCAACCTTATTTTTAAAACCTGACGTATATAAAAAAGAGTTACCTATAGACTATATCGGAATTTCAATTCCTGATAAATTTATAGTTGGCTATGGTTTAGATTACGATGATTTAGGCCGAAATCTTCCCGATGTATATCAACTTACTACTTTACATATGAAAAATATCGTTTTATTCGGCCCTCCAGGTGCCGGAAAAGGCACACAAGCAGATTTTTTAAAATCAATTTTTAACCTAATTCATATTTCTACTGGCGATGTATTTAGGTACAATATAAAAAACCAAACCGAACTAGGAAAATTAGCTCAATCGTATATGGATGCTGGAAATTTAGTGCCAGATGAAGTAACAATTGACATGCTAAAAGCTGAAGTAGAGAAAAATACCTCAGCAAACGGCTTTATCTTTGATGGTTTCCCTAGAACTGTTTCCCAAGCCCAAGCATTGGATGCATTCCTGGCTGAAAAAGGTGAAACAATAAACGGTATGGTTGCTTTAGAAGTACCTGAAGAAATTTTGGTTACACGATTATTGGAACGCGGTAAAATTAGCGGAAGACCTGATGATCAAGACGAAGAAAAAATTAGAAATCGTTTTAATGAATACGATACTAAAACTGCTGTGTTAAAAGACTTTTACATGGCACAAGGAAAGTATTTTGGAGTTGACGGTGTTGGTTCTATCGAAGAAATTACTTCTCGATTAAACGAAGTAATTAAAAAATTATAACCTTAAATTGAAATAATGACTGAAGGGAATTTTGTTGACTATGTAAAAATATATGCATCTTCTGGAAAAGGAGGTAAAGGTTCTGCGCACCTTCATAAAGAAAAATTTGTTCTAAAAGGAGGACCAGACGGCGGCGATGGTGGTCGTGGGGGGCATATTA
>JAGXRT010000067.1 GCA_018335575.1 Bacteroidota bacterium
CATCAATTTATTTTTAGGTAAATTTTTTGTTAGTGTATATAAACTATTCCTAAAGTTTAAATATGTTTTTTTTGGGTTAGCCTCGTTTAAAGTTGCTCCACCTACATGATAAACCTCAGAGCTAGGCAAATAATACACTTGGTGTCCAGAATTATAAGCTCTCCAACAAAAATCTATTTCTTCTTGATGTGCAAAAAAGCTTTCATCAAAACCATTTAATTGCATAAAAACCGATGTTCTTACAAAAAAACATGCACCAGAAGCCCAAAATATTTTTTTAGTATTTTCATATTGATTCTGATCTTTTTCAACGGTATCAAATATACGACCTCTGCAAAACGGATATCCGTAAGAATCAATAAAACCACCAGCAGCACCTGCATACTCAAAATATTCCTTGTTTTTAAAATCTTTTATTTTGGGTTGAATAATTGAAACTTCTGGTTGTTGAAGAAAATAATCTACAACTGGTGTTATCCAATTTTCAGTAACTTCAATATCAGAATTAACCAATGCAAAAACATCAGCATTAATGTTTTTCAAGGCATCATTATAACCTTTGGCATATCCGCCATTTTCTTTATTTAGAATAATAGAAACAGTAGGGAACGTTTTTTTAATAAAAGAAATTGAATCATCTGTAGATGCATTATCAGCAACATAGATCTTAGTATATTCATTTGTTGAATAATTTACGATACTTGGTAAAAATTGTTCTAATAATTTTCTACCATTCCAGTTTAATATCACAACAGCTACTGTTAACATTTAGTATTAATTTAGATAATTAGGTATGTCTTTTAAAAATATGTAAGTCTCTTCTTGGAAGTTCATTTTGCAAAAATAATGTTCTAAACCATTGCTAACTACCAAATAATTGGCCTTTAATTTAATGTTATAGCGTGCAATTTGATCAAAAACTTCTTGCGATATTTTAACCTCCGGAGCTTTGCATTCAATTATTATTTCGGGTTGTGCAAGTGTGTTGTATACAACTATATCCGTGCGTTTTGTTAAAGTATTTAACGTAAGTTTTTTTTCAACTGCAATTAAGGAAGCAGGATATTTTTTTTCTTGAACTAAATGCATTAAAAAATGCTGACGTACCCATTCTTCGGGAGTTAACACCACGTCTTTTTTTCTGATAAAATCAAAAATGAACAATTTATTTTCGTTACTTTTGATTCGAAACGTGTACTGCGGAAAGTTTAGTTTTTGCATAACACAAAAATGACAATTTTTCTGATTTTATGACTGATATATCGCAAATAATTAATGCTATTAAAAGTAATCAAGTAAAACCCATTTATTTTTTAATGGGTGATGAGCCTTATTTTATTGATCAGTTAGCTAATTTTTTGGAAAATAATTTATTACCAGAAGTTGATAAAGGATTTAATCAAATGGTATTGTACGGTCGCGATGTAAGCATTGATGAAATTATATCCAACGCAAAACGCTTTCCGATGATGGCAGAACGACAGCTTATTATCGTTAAGGAAGCTCAAGAATTATCAAAAACCATAGATAAATTAGAAAGTTATGCTGCAAATCCACTAGAATCAACGGTTTTGGTAATTTGTTATAAGTATAAAACTATTGACAAACGAAAAGCGTTGGCCAAGAATATTATCAAAAATGGTGAATTATTCGTAAGTGATAAATTATATGAAAATAAGGTTGCTGATTGGATTAAAAGAGAATTGTCTAATAAACACTTTCACATTGATGCAAAAGCAGCAAATATGCTGGTTGAGTTTCTAGGAACTGATTTAAGCAAAATAAATAATGAATTAGAAAAACTAAGAATTATTTTACCTTCCGGAAGCACAATTACACCTGATGTAATTGAAAAAAATATTGGAATAAGTAAAGATTTTAACAATTTTGAACTTAAAAAAGCTATTGGAGAAAAGAATGTTTTTAAAGCAAATCAAATTGTAAATTATTTTGCTCAAAATTCAAAATCTAATCCAATGGTTGTTACTTTTGGTATTTTAAATAGCTTTTTTACCCAATTATTGATTTATCATGGATTGCAAGATAAAAATCAACAAGTAGTAGCTAAAGTGTTAAGAATTAATCCATATTTTGTTTCAGAATATCAGGTTGCAGCCAAAAATTATCCCATGAGAAAAGTGTCTGAATGCATTGCTTTACTGCGTGATGCCGATCTTAAAAGTAAAGGAGTTGGAGCCAACTCTTTAGCCGAAGGTGATATATTAAAAGAATTGATTTATAAAATTATGAACTAATTTTTAAGTTCTTTTAGCTTAATTCGTTCGTCTCTATTTGCCAATTCCCAGGCTGTATAAAAAACCAATTGGGTTCTCTTTTCCAGTAATTTGTAATTTATTTTATCCGGTGTATCGGTAGGTTTGTGATAATCTTCATGTACACCATTAAAATAAAAAATTATTGGAATATTGTTTTTTGCAAAATGATAATGATCAGATCGATAGTAAAATCTGTTGGGGTCACTTTCATCATTATAGGTATAATCCAGAATTAGATTTGTGTATGTTTTATTTGCATTTTCAGAAATATTGTGCAATTCTGTACTTAATTTATCTGCACCGATAAGATAGACGTAGTTTGGATTGTTTGTATATTTTTTATCAACACGGCCAATCATATCTATATTTAAATTGGCGACTGTATTTTTTAATTCAAATACCGGATTTTCTGTATAATATTTAGCGCCCATCAATCCAATTTCTTCTCCGGTTAAATTTAAAAACAAAAGAGATCTTTTTGGAGTAAAGCCCATATCGGCTGCATTTTTAAAAGCTTCAGCTATTTCTAATACAGCTACTGTTCCAGAACCATCGTCATCTGCTCCAAAATAAATTTCTTCTCCTTTAGTTCCCACATGATCATAATGTGCAGATATAACAATTATTTCTTCAGGTTTTTCCGATCCTTTTATAAATGCCATCACATTTTCAGAATCATTTTTAGATCTACCTTTAAAAAAATCAACAGGGATATTTTGAAGATAATTCATACCTTGAGGCGAAGAAATATTTAATGATTTGTAATAATCAACCAAATAGGCAGCAGCTTTTTTCTGTCCGGCTTCACCTGTTTTTCTGCCTTCAAATTCGGCCGAAGCAAATGTGTACAAATGATCTTTTAATTCGTTATCAGTAATGGTGGCTGCAAAGTTTTTTTTGATTTCTGATGATGAATAATCAAGTTGATTAACTATTGTCGCTAATTGCTGACTGAAACTTGTAAATGAAATGAAACTGATTAGAAAAGCTATTTTTTTCATGCTCCAATTGTTATAATATTCAAATATAGAAAAATTAGTACGTCTAAGAAATTTTAAATTGATTGGTTTTGGCATCAAAAGTTACCAAATCAGATTTAAATAATTCATCAAAACGATTGTTACTTTTTAAGTTGTTAGGTGTGTCAGTATAAAAATCACTATCTGTCATCAACCAAATACGATCGGCCATTTCAATTGCCCAATGAATTTCATGTGTAGAGATTACAATTGTTTTGTTAACTTCTTTAGATAATCTTTTAAGCAATTGAAAGGTTTCTATTTTGTGTTGTATGTCTAAATGTGCAGTAGGTTCATCTAAAATAATTATAGGCGTATCTTGAGCAATGGATCTGGCAATTAATACTTTTTGAAGTTGCCCGTCACTTAGTTCAAATATGTTATTGTTTTTTAAATGAATAGTATTTGTTATTCTTAGTGCATTTATAATACTGTATTTATCGGTTTTAGAAAGTTTGTCTATCCAATTGGTATGTGGTTGTCTTCCAAGGGCAACTAACTCAAAAACAGTTAAATTACTCTCTGGAAGTTGATCTGTTAAAACAACACTTACTAGATTTGAAAATGTTTTTTGATCAATTAATTCAATTGCTTTGTTATGGATTAAAACGGTGCCTTCAATTTTTGGCAACACCTTAGATAAAGTTTTTAAAAGAGTCGATTTTCCAACGCCATTTTTTCCAATCAAGCAGATAAATTCTCCTTTTACAGCTTTAAAATTTAAAGTAGTTTTTACAATTTTTACATTTTTTTTATCAGTATAACCAATTGTAAGGTTGTCTGCAGTTATGGTATTGTCGATATTTTCTTTTAACATTATAGCCTAATTTTTTTTCTTCTTATTATTAGCCAAATAACTACCGGTGCTCCAAAAATAGAAGTAATAGCATTTATTGGTAGCGTAAATTCTGAGTGAGGCAATTGCGCAATAGTGTCGCTAATTAGCAATAAAATTGCTCCGTTTATTAAAACCGCAGGTAACAATATTAAGTGATTAGATGTTTTTAAAAACAACTTCGTCAAATGTGGAACTGCTAATCCTACAAAAGCAATAGGACCTGAAAATGCAGTAACCAAACCAGTTAAAAGGCTGGTTATAAGTAGTAAATAAAAACGAGTTTTTTTAATATTAACTCCTAGACTTTGCGCATAATTTTCTCCTAAAAGTAAACTATTAAGAGGTTTAATTAACCATAAAATCGGAATTATTGTAATGACATATACAGCTCCATAAATCAATAATTCAGTATAAGAATGATTTCCCAAACTTCCAAAACTCCAGGCAATGTATTGTTGCAATTGTTCTGCAGAACTAAAGTATGCCAATACATTTATAAAAGCGCTTGCAAAACTTCCAAACATTAACCCAATTATTAAAATTGACATGGTGTTTTTCAGGTTACTAGCCAATGTTAATATAAGCAACATTACCACAAAGGATCCTACAGATGCAGCAAGCACAAAAGACCAATTTGATATTAATAAACCAGTAAAACCTCCAAACGATATTAGTAAAATAAGAACTGCAATTCCTAAACTTGCCCCCGAGCTTATGCCTAAAATGTAAGGATCTGCCAACGGATTTCTAAACAAAGTTTGCATAAGTAAGCCTGAAACTGCTAATGCCGAACCTCCTAAAATAGCAGTAATAGCTTTAGGAATTCTATATTCTGTTATAATTAAATGCCAATTTTCGTTAGTATTAGAATTTTTAAATAATATAGAAACGATATCTAAAAAAGGTATATGAACAGAGCCAAAACTTAAATTAAGTCCTAAAATAACTAAAAATAAGAGACTTAAAATTACGAATAAAGTTTTATATGAGTTTAATATGTTCAAATGGATAAATTTTTTAAAAAATCAATTAATTGTTTAAATGCAATGCCTCTATGACTAATGTTGCTTTTTTCATCTAAGCTCATTTCAGCAAATGTTTTATCAAACCCAGTAGGAATAAATACGGGGTCGTAACCAAAACCTTCTGTTCCTCGAAGCTGATCTATTATACTACCTTTACAAATACCCTTAAATAGGAATTGTTTTCCGCCTAAGTTTAATGCAATTATTGTCTTAAATTGAGCTTTTCTGTTAGTTTTTTCTTTTAAATTGAATAATAATTTTTCAATATTTTTCATCGCATTGGTATCTAATCCGGCGTACCGGGCTGAGTAAACTCCTGGCTCTCCGTCTAAACTTTCTACTTCTAATCCGGTATCATCTGCAAAACAATTAACATTATAATTGTTAGACACATAATTTGCTTTTAAAATAGCATTGCCTTCAATTGTTGCTTCTGTTTCCGGAATTTCTTCAAAACAATTGATGTCACTTAACGATTTTATTTCGAAAAAATCAGGAAGCATTGCCTTTACTTCTTTTAGTTTATTTTGATTGTTTGTTGCAAACACCAATTCAATTTTATTCATGATGATAAGGTTCGTTTTTTAAAATGGTAAAAGATCGGTACAATTGTTCTACAATAAACAATCGAATCATCTGATGCGAAAAGGTCATTTTAGACAAGGATATTTTTTCGGATGCAGCTTGGTAAACTTCATCAGAAAATCCAAATGCACCGCCAATAACAAATACCAATTGCTTAGTAGCAGCATTCATTTTTTTTTGTAAATAGTTAGAAAATTCTACAGATCTATATTGTTTTCCGTGTTCATCTAACAAAACAACAACATCACCCGATTGAATTTTAGATAAAATCAATTGTCCTTCTTTTTCTTTTAGTTGCTGTTGACTCAAACTTTTGGCATTTTTTACATCGGCAATAATTTCTATATCAAAAGTGATATAATGTTTTAATCTTTTTTGATAAACATCAATTAAAGCATTTAAAGCTTCCTGATCTGTTTTACCTATGGCAATAAGTTTAATCTTCATGTGGTAAATATAAAAATACTTAAATTGAAAAAATTGAAAATAAAAAAGTTATTTTTGTTTTTCTATACAGATTTTACATGATTACTACTCAACAATTTGAAACTGAATTAAAGATTATTATAGAAAATGCCATTCGTGAAGATGTTGGTCCGGGCGATTACAGCTCTTTGGCTTGCATTCCAGAAAACGCTGTGGGTAAAGCTAAACTGTTGGTTAAAGAAAACGGAATTATAGCGGGTGTTGAATTTGCTAAAATGATTTTTAAGTATGTTGATGTAGATTTAAAAATTGAAACGCTAATTGCCGATGGAACTAAAGTTTTTAAAGGAGATATCGTTTTTTTAGTCGAAGGCAACGCACAATCGATTTTAAAATCAGAACGATTGGTCTTAAACTCCATGCAACGAATGAGCGCTATTGCAACTAAAACCAATTATTTTGTTCAGCTTTTAAGCGGTACAGGAACAAAAATTTTAGATACACGCAAAACAACTCCCGGCATTCGAGCACTAGAAAAATGGGCAGTTACCATTGGAGGTGGCGAAAATCATCGATTTGCTTTATATGATATGATAATGTTGAAAGATAATCATATTGATTTTTCAGGTGGAATTACCAATGCAATTCAAAAAACTAAAGATTATTTAGCCGTAAATAAGCTCGATTTAAAAATTATTGTAGAGGCTAGAAGTTTGGATGAGATTAAAGAAATACTGAAAGCAGGGGGTGTACATCGAATTTTAATAGATAATTTTAATATTACTGATACTAAAAAAGCAGTAGCTTTAATAGGAAACAATTGTCAAACAGAATCATCTGGAGGTATTAATGAAGATAATTTAAGAAGCTATGCAGCTTGTGGCGTTAATTACATTTCATCGGGTGCTTTAACTCATGCTGTTCATAATTTGGATTTAAGTTTAAAAGCTACTTTTGATTATGACAAAACCAATTGAAAATAAATTAGAGAAAATACCCATTATAAATTGGGTGGTGAGGCTAGCACAACGAATTAAAATTCCCGGTCTAGAAGGGATGTCTTTATATCATTTATTAGAAATGTATATTATTGGAATTCTTAAAGGTGCTTTAACTGCTCGTGCGGGATCTATTGCATTTAGTTTCTTTATGGCACTCTTTCCATTTCTGCTTTTTTTATTAACCTTAATTCCTTTTGTACCGATAGAAGGTTTTCAGGAAGATTTTTTGTTTACCATTGAGCAATTATTACCTCCAAAAACAGTGGATGCTGTGCATGTGGTTATTTTAGATATTACCAATAATAAATACAGTGGATTATTATCCTTTGGATTTATTGCCTCCATATTTTTAATGGCGAATGGTGTTAATGCTATTTTTGGTGGATTTGAAATTTCGATACATGTTGAAAAAGCCAGAAATGTTATTAGACAATACATTGTTGCTGTTGGAATCTCTATCATAATTTCTATTTTTTTATTATTTGTTGTGGCCGTTTCAGTATATTTCGAAATAGGTATACAAGATTTAAAATCAAGAGGTTGGTTAGATGATGATGTGTTTTGGATTGAACTCGGCCGATTTGGGTTTTTAATTATAACGGTATTGGTTTCTGTAGGATTTTTATTTTATTTCGGAACTAAGCAAGGTAAATTGATGAATTTCTTTTCACCTGGTGTATTTTTAACAACTGCTTTAACATTACTTACATTTTATTTTTTTGGAATCTATGTCGAAAAATTCTCACGTTACAATGAGTTGTATGGCTCTATCGGAACACTCTTAATTTTGATGATTTTTGTGTGGCTTAATTCCATTATTTTGCTTTTGGGTTTCGAGTTAAACGCAAGTTTAAACAAGTTAAGAATGTTAAATAAAAAGAAAGAAGAACTAACATGAAAGTAATTGCAATGATTCCTGCACGATACGAGGCCTCTCGTTTCCCTGGTAAATTAATGAAAGATTTAGGCGGAAAATCGGTTATTGTAAGAACCTATGAAGCTGTAGTTAATACACGTTTGTTTGATGAGGTTTACGTGGTTACAGACAGTGAAATCATTTTTGAAGAAATCAAAAACTACGGTGGTAAAGTAATAAAAAGCATTAAAGAACATGAATCAGGAAGTGATAGAATTGCTGAAGCAATTGAGAATCTTGATATTGATGTAGTAATAAACGTACAAGGAGATGAACCTTTTACTCAAAAAGAACCTTTAGAAAAACTTATTGAAGTTTTTAAAAAGGATGTTAAAAAGGAAGTTGATGTTGCTTCGTTGATGTTTAAATTAGAGAACACTATAGAAATTAACAATCCAAATAATGTAAAAGTTGTTGTTGATAAGGCTAATTTTGCTATGTATTTTTCAAGGGCACCGATACCGTATCCGCGTGATGAAAAACATGGAGTTTATTACAAACACATAGGAATTTATGCCTTCAGGAAAAAAGCATTATTAGATATCTCAAAAATGCCTGTTACGCAATTAGAGGCAACAGAAAAATTAGAAAATCTGCGATTTTTAGAAAATCATAAAAAAATAAAAATGGTATTAACCAATCACATGCCAATTGGAATTGATACTGAAGCTGATTTAGAAGCAGCAAAGAATTATTTAGTACAACTAACAAAAAATACATAAATCTAAAATGGCTCAAAAACCAAGTATACCGAAAGGAACACGCGATTTTTCACCTACAGAAGTAGCAAAAAGAAACTATATCATAAATATAATAAAAGCTACTTTTGAGCATTTCGGATTTCAACCAATCGAAACGCCTTCGTTCGAAAATTCTGAAACCTTAATGGGTAAATATGGAGAAGAAGGAGATCGGTTAATTTTTAAAATTTTAAACTCTGGAGATTATTTATCTAAAATAAATGAAGATTTACTTATTCAAAAAGACAGTAATAAACTAACAGCAAAAATTTCTGAAAAAGCATTACGCTATGATCTTACAGTACCCTTTGCGCGCTATGTAGTTCAACATCAAAATGAATTAGAGTTTCCATTTAAACGCTATCAAATACAGCCAGTTTGGCGTGCAGATAGGCCTCAAAAAGGACGTTTTAGAGAGTTTTATCAATGCGATGCAGATGTCGTTGGATCAAAATCATTATGGCAGGAAGTTGAGTTTATACAGTTATACGATGCAGTGTTTAATCGATTAAATTTAAAAGGAGTAACCATAAAATTAAACAATCGTAAAATATTGGCTGGAATAGCTGAAGTTATTGGTGCAGCAGATAAATTGATTGATTTCACAGTAGCTCTTGATAAACTTGATAAAGTTGGTGAAGAAGGTGTTAAAAAAGAAATGTTGGAGAAAGGAATAAGCAACGCAGCTATTGAAAAGCTAACTCCTTTGTTTAAGTTATCTGGTTCCAATATTGAAAAATTGCATCAATTAAAAACATTGTTAGGTGATTCTAAAGAAGGGGTTGAAGGAATTGATGAATTAAGTTTTGTAATTAAAACTATTGAATCAGTAGGTTTATTCACCTCAAATTTAGAGTTAGATTTAACACTAGCTCGTGGACTAAATTATTATACTGGTGCAATTATAGAAGTAGTACCACCTAAAGAAGTTTCAATGGGATCTATCGGTGGCGGAGGTAGATACGATGATTTAACAGGTATATTTGGTTTAAAAGACATGAGCGGAATTGGTATTTCGTTTGGGTTGGATCGTATTTATTTAGTATTGGAAGAACTTAACTTATTTAGTAAAGTAGCATTGCCCAAACCAAAGGTGCTTTTTACCAATTTTGGAGATAATGAAGCCTTTTTTGCTACTCAAACAATTAAGTTATTACGTGAAAATGGTATAAAATCTGAGTTATATCCAGATAATGCCAAGCTAAAAAAGCAACTAAATTATGCTGATAAAAGGGATATTCAGTACGTGGTTTTAATTGGTTCATCTGAATTGGAAAACAAATCGTATACCGTTAAAAATATGATAACTGGAGAACAATCAACAGGTAATTTTGATATGTTATTGCAACTTTTAAAACAATAAACCTACTTTTAAAAAAATTTTAAATCAAAAATTGTACTTTTGCATGCTAATTAATGCAAGATGTTAGAAGAAACAGCAAAAAATATGAGCAATTTGAACCATGATAATGATGATGATCATCAATCTTCTTCTGCCCAAACGCCTTTAAGAAAAGACGCTTTTGATATTTCTGAAGAAGAAAAAATTCAGAAAATTCAAGAAAATGTGTATCAGATTCTGCATACTTTAGGGATGGATTTAACAGACGACAGTTTAAAAGGAACTCCGAAACGGGTTGCAAAAATGTTTGTTAAAGAAATTTTTGGAGGATTAAATCCAGAGGTAAAACCGAAACCATCAACTTTTGAAAACTCATATAAATATGGAGAAATGTTGGTTGAAAAGAATATTGTGGTTTATTCTACATGCGAACATCACTTATTGCCAATAATAGGTAGAGCGCATGTGGCTTATATTTCTAACGGTAAGGTAATTGGACTTTCAAAAATGAATAGAATTGTTGATTTTTACGCTAAAAGGCCGCAGGTTCAAGAGCGCTTAAATATGCAAATTGTTCAATCGTTGCAAGAAGCACTAGGAACAGAAGATGTTGCCTGTGTAATTGATGCCAAGCATTTATGTGTAAATTCAAGAGGAATTAGAGATATTGAAAGCAGCACAGTAACAGCAGAGTACGGAGGTAAATTTAAAGAAGAAAGTGTTAGACGCGAGTTTTTAGATTATATACAGTTAAATACAACTTTTGAATAAATAAAAAATCCCGAATATTCGGGATTTTTTTATGGCTATATATTAATCTTCATCAACCAATACCCATTTTCCTTGATCAAGGAACGGAATTGCTTGTTTGTATTTTAACGATTTATTTTCTCCGGTTAACACATTTTTAATGGTTACATGTTCATTTCTACCAATTTTTCGTTCTGTTCTTACAAAAGTTTCAACTTCTTGTGGCGCTTGCGTATTGTGTGCTTGGGTAGATTCTTGATACTCTTCTTTCGTTAATTGTACCTTCTCTCGTTTTTGCTCTTTTGCCTGTGAAACATTGGAAGTATTTAAGTTTGGTAACTCGCCTTTAAATAAGAAGGATAAAACTTCCTTGTTTATTTTTTCTAAGGCTTTGCTGAATAATTCAAAAGATTCAAATTTGTAAATTAACAATGGATCTTTTTGTTCGTACGATGCATTTTGAACCGATTGTTTTAAATCATCCATCTGGCGAAGGTGATTTTTCCACGCCTCATCTATGATGGCCAAGGTTATATTTTTTTCAAAATCGTTGATTAAAACCTTACCATGTGTTTCGTAAGCTTCTTTTAAATTGGTAATAACTTGCAATGTTTTAATGCCATCTGTAAACGGAACTACAATACGTTCATAGCGATCGCCTTGTTTTTCGTAAACATCTTTAATAACTGGATATGAAGCTATTGCATTGCGCTCTAATCGCTCTTTATAATTTTGATAAACAGTTGTGTATAGCGTATCTATTAACTCATGTTCAGGTTTTTCATTAAATTCTTTTTCGGTAAACGGCGCTGTTTGCGATGAAAATCTAATTAATTCAAATTCAAAATTTTTAAAGTCTTTTGACTCTTTGTTTTGGGTGATGATAGATTCACAAATATCATAAATCATATTTGAAATATCTACTTGTAATCGTTCTCCGTACAATGCATGACGTCTTCGTTTGTATATTACTTCACGTTGTGCATTCATAACATCATCATATTCTAACAATCGTTTACGAACTCCGTAGTTGTTTTCTTCTACTTTTTTCTGAGCACGTTCTATAGATTTGGTTATCATAGAATGCTGAATTACTTCACCTTCTTGAATTCCCATTCTGTCCATCATTTTGGCGATTCGTTCAGAACCAAACAATCGCATTAAATTATCTTCTAAGGATACAAAGAACTGCGATGAACCAACATCTCCCTGACGACCAGAACGACCTCTTAACTGGCGATCTACGCGTCTGGAGTCATGTCGTTCTGTACCAATAATTGCTAAACCGCCGGCTTTTTTTACTTCTTCAGACAATTTAATATCGGTACCACGACCCGCCATGTTTGTTGCAATAGTTACCACACCAGGTTTACCTGCATCTGCCACGATATCTGCTTCTTTTTTGTGTAATTTGGCATTTAATACATTGTGTTGAATTTTACGCAGGTTAAGCATTCTGCTTAATAATTCTGATATTTCAACTGATGTTGTACCAACTAAAACTGGTCTGCCTTGTTGTACTAACTTAGCAATTTCATCAATTACAGCATTGTATTTTTCGCGTTTAGTTTTGTATACTAAATCTTCACTATCAATACGCGCCAATGGTTTATTGGTTGGAATTTCAACAACATCCAATTTGTAAATTTCCCAAAACTCTCCCGCTTCTGTTACTGCAGTACCAGTCATACCTGCCAATTTGCGATACATTCTGAAGTAGTTTTGTAGGGTAATGGTGGCATAGGTTTGAGTAGCATCTTCAATTTTAACATTTTCTTTTGCTTCTATTGCTTGGTGTAAGCCGTCAGAATATCTACGGCCTTCCATAATACGACCAGTTTGCTCATCAACAATTTTGATGGCTCCTTCCATAATTACATATTCTACATCTTTTTCAAAAAGTGTGTATGCTTTTAATAATTGGTTTAAGGTGTGAATTCGTTCACTTTTGATGCTGAAATCGCGGTACAATTCTTCTTTTTTTTGCGCTAATTCCATGGGTTGCAACCCTGCATTGTCAAGTTCGCCAATTTCTACTCCAATATCAGGTAAAACAAAGAAATTTTTGTCGTTATCGCCAGAAGATAAATGGTTTATACCTTTGTCAGTTAATTCGATTGAATTATTTTTCTCATCAATTACAAAAAACAATTCGGCATCAATTACATGCATTTCTTTGTAATTGTCTTGCATATAAAACGCTTCAGTTTTTTGCAATAACTGTCGCATTCCTTCCTGACTTAAAAATTTTATTAAGGCTTTATTTTTAGGTAAACCTCTGTAAACACGTAATAATTTTATACCTCCTTCTTTATGATCGCCTTCTTCTATTAATTTTTTAGCTTCAGCTAATACACTGATTAAGTAGCTACTTTGCTGTTGAACTAAGCGGTCTACTTTAGGTTTAAGCTCATTAAACTCATGACGGTCTCCTTGTGGTGTTGCTCCTGAAATAATAAGAGGAGTTCGGGCATCATCAATCAAAACCGAGTCAACCTCATCGACGATGGCATAATTATGTGGGCGTTGTACCAAATCATTTGGAGAGTGTGACATATTATCGCGCAGATAATCAAAACCAAATTCATTATTTGTTCCGTAAGTAATATCTGCATTGTATGCGTTTCTTCTTTCTGCAGAATTGGGTTGGTGGTGGTCTATACAATCTACTTTTAATCCGTGAAATTCAAAGAGTGGTCCCATCCAGGCAGCATCACGTTTTGCAAGGTAATCATTTACAGTTACAACGTGAACTCCTTTGCCAGGTAAAGCATTTAAGTAAATAGGTAAGGTAGCTACCAAGGTTTTACCTTCACCGGTCATCATCTCTGCAATTTTACCACCATGCAATACAGCTCCACCAATTAACTGAACATCGTAATGAATCATATCCCAGGTAACAGGTTTGCCTGCAGCATCCCATGAATTGTTAAATATTGCTTTTTCTCCTTCTAAGGTAACAA
>JAGXRT010000068.1 GCA_018335575.1 Bacteroidota bacterium
CATGGATAAAATTCCATCGTTTGGACCCTTACCAGTAAGTGTACCTGGCTGTGTAGATGGCTGGTTTGAGCTGCATAAAAAATTTGGAAAACTTCCCATGAGTGATATCTTAGGACCATCCATCAAATACGCTGAGGAAGGCTTTCCGGTGACTGAATTGATTGCTTATTACCTCAACGGCAGTGTTCCTCGATTTTCAAAACAATACCCTAATGTGTTTAATACCTATACCAACAATGGCAAGGTACCTCAAAAAGGCGATTTGTTTAAAAATCCGCACTTAGCTAATACGTATAAAGATATATTAAAAAATGGCCGCGATGCCTTTTATAAAGGAGCTATTGCTAAAACTATTTCACAATTTATTAAAGAGCAAGGCGGCTTTTTGTCATATGAAGACTTAGCGGCACATACCTCAGAATGGGTTACGCCTGTTTCAACCAATTATCGCGGGTATGATGTTTGGGAGTTGCCACCGAACGGTCAAGGGATAGCTGCTTTACAAATGCTTAATATCATTGAACTCTATGATTTTACCAACATCCCTTTTGGAAGTGCAGAACACCTGCATATTGTGAATGAGGCCAAGAAATTAGCCTATGAAGACCGGGCCAAGTACTATGCCGATATGGCATTTTCAAAAGTACCGGTTGAGGATTTAATTTCTAAGAAATATGCCCAAGAGCGCAAAGCACTGATTGGTCCGCGTGCAGGCAATTATACAGCAGGTAAACTGTCGCATGGCGATACCGTTTACTTAACAGTAGCTGACAAAGACGGCACTATGATTTCCCTGATACAGAGCAATTACCGCGGTATGGGTTCGGGCATGGTACCACCCAACCTAGGTTTTATGCTGCAAAACCGTGGAGAACTCTTCGATTTAACGCCCGGTTTACCCAACTCATTGGAACCAGGAAAACGACCGTTTCACACCATCATTCCTGCCTTTATAACTAAAAACGGCCAACCTTATGTAAGTTTTGGGGTGATGGGCGGTGATTTTCAGCCACAGGGCCATGTTCAAATTGTGATGAACCTCATCGATTTTGGTATGAATTTACAGGAAGCAGGTGATGCACCACGCTTTGAACACATAGGATCATCGCAACCAACCGGAGAAAAAGCTGATGGTAAAGGCGAAATACTCCTCGAAAGTGGCTTTACTTTTGACGAAATTCAAAAACTGATTGCCAAAGGACACAAAGTTGGATACGGAGGGTATTTTGGCGGTTACCAGGCCATACTGTACGATGCTGAAAAAGGGGTATACTTTGGTGCTTCTGAATCGCGAAAAGACGGAAATGCTGCGGCTTATTAGTTTATAAAAGCTTTATTTTGTAGGTATACTCTATAAACTTAAAGTAATTGTACAATTTATAGTTGAGCTCCAAACCGTAATCTATGGTTGGATCGTACTCAATTTCTTGTTCAAAAATCTGACTCCATTTTCCGGTTCTTGCTGTTCTGACCTGCTGGTTGTACAGCGGAACATACAAGCGGTTTTTTAATTCGTAGTATTCTTTGGAATAGAATTCCATGGGCTTGGCAATGGTAAGGAGAAAACGCTCATAACCAATATCAGTTACGATGATATCGTATTCGATTGAGTCATTTTCGATGGCTACTTTAGCGGGCACCACGTTGGATTGTTGCTGTGTGGTTTTACACTGTATCACCATTAAACCAATAACTAAAAGGACTAGTAACTGTTTCATGACCGTTTATTTTTACCTAAAAATACATCAAAAAATGTTCCAAAACATTGATTTTGAAGCTTTTTTGATACTGTATTTAAAATATTATCTTTAACCCGTTGGGTGTAATTAGTTTTTGATGGTGATTTTTCGTCAGTAATTTTCGTTAGAAAATTGTATCGAGAACAAGAAAAAACAACATTAAAAACGATTCTCGATATATTTTTTGTTCCGTTTTACTCCACAAAAAACACTCGTTGACGTTTTTAATAATTACACCCAATAGGTTATCTTTAACAAAATTTATATCTAATGGAAAAAATGCGCTGTGCCTGGTGCGGAACCGACCCACTGTATGTGGCTTATCACGATAACGAATGGGGTGTTCCTGTTTATGACGATCGCTTATTGTTTGAGTTTTTAACCCTGGAAACTTTTCAAGCTGGTTTAAGCTGGATTACTGTTTTACGCAAACGCGAACATTTTAGAACGGCATTTGACCAGTTTGATTATCAAAAAATTGCTGCTTATGATGCATCGAAAGTTGACGTATTGCTACAGGATGCAGGTATTATTAGAAATAAACTCAAAATAAGAGCTACCATTTCCAATGCTGTAGCTTTTATGCAAATTCAAAAAGAATTTGGTTCATTTTCTAACTATATATGGAACTTTACCCATTACCAACCGATTAAAAACAGTTGGAAAAATTTAAAAGAATTACCAGCTAAAACAGCCCTTTCAGATGAAATCTCTAAAGATCTCAAAAAACGCGGTTTTAAATTTGTAGGTTCAACCGTAATCTACGCTCATATGCAGGCTACCGGTATGGTTAATGACCATGTGGTTAGCTGTTTTAGGTATAGTGAAGTATAAAAAAACGGTTGTAACCGCTTTTTTATTATTGTTCAATTTCAACCGGGATGTAAATTTCGGTGATCCATTTTGCCGGATTGGGCACCTCTTCCGGATTGGTAACATATACTTCAAAAGGTTCGCCGTTTAATTTGGCTTTGTAACCTTGAGTTTCTAAATTTTTATATGCTGTCTCCCAAGCAACATACGAATTGTCGTAATGTCCGGTAAAAACGGTTTTAAAAACTTTTTGTGGTTTCATCATACCCACTTGTACCATTTTGTCGGTTGTTATGAGACGCTCTTTAATCGGGATACATGTTGAGAAAATAGCCGTTTGCATTGCTTCATCCCATTTATGATTTAGATTGAACGGTTTTCCTGATGCCTTAATATTGTTTAAATGCATAAAGCTTTCGAGGTTTTGAAAAATGGCATGCATTTTAGTTTCAATTTCATCAAACTTACAGGAGGTGGTTTGAAAAAGGTAATAACCGCCGCTGTAATCTACCACACCAAGTGATTCTATACGATAGGCTTTCATTTCATTAGTTACATAATTTTCTAACAGCTCCAATCCGCGTTCAAACATCGGTCCCACTTCAGCATCCATTTTAGCAGCCATAAAACGTGCCAGAAACGGCATTTCGCCTTTCATTCCCCAGCTTACTTCTACACCCTCGTCTACTTTTTTAAAGCGCCAATAGCCAAAAGCATCACCTTGACCATCAAAATGAATTACATCATCAATGGATTCGTTTTGAACAACAGCTTTATTTTCCATAGAGCCACTGCCCGATTCACCTTTCCAGGAATAGGTCGCTCCTACACCTACCGTAGTTGCAGGAAATTCATACACAATGGTTGAATCAATTTCTTGCCATGGTCCCCAATATTGCCATGTTTTGTAATCGTTTACTGTTTCAAAAACAACATCAACCGGAGCTTTTATTAACCGTGTGCGAGAAACATCATAGGTTCCGTCTAAAGTAGCAAGGTATAATGAACCGCCTACAAATACGATAAGCAGTAAAAAGCCGAAGTATTTTAAAATTTTCATACGATTGGATTTTAGTATTGCAATCCTAAGTTACGAATATTTTGGCTTTTTTAAGTAACTTTGGGGGATGTTCAAAAAAAATACCATCATTATGAATAAACTCAACACCTTAATTACCTTATGTTCCATAAGTTTTTTATTGCTAATATCGTGCAAAAAAGAACTTAAATCAGAAGATACGGTTACTGCGGATACTTTTTCCTATTATTCAGAACAATTTGAAGACACTCAGGTTTTGCGCTATCAAATACCCGATTTTGATAAACTTACGTTAAAGCAAAAAGAATTGGTGTATTATTTAACGCAAGCCGGTTTGGCCGGACGTGATATTATGTACGACCAAAATTACCGCCATAACCTTAAAATACGACGTGCTTTTGAGCAGATTTATACTACTTATCAAGGTGATAAAACTACCGAAGAATGGAAACAATTTGAAATTTTCCTTAAGCGGATATGGTTTGCTAACGGCATTCATCATCATTACTCAACCGATAAATTTGTTCCTGGATTTACCAAAGCGTATTTAACAGGTTTGCTTCAAGAAACTAATACTGAACTAAGCGGAGAGGCATTTGAAGTATTATTTAACGACAAAGATGCTAAAAAAGTGAACCTTGATGCTACTAAGGATTTAATTTTAGGTTCGGCTATCAATTTTTACGGACCCGACCTTACTGAAAAAGAGGTAGATGCTTATTATTCAAAACTAATCGATAAAAACAATTTAAGACCCATTGAATACGGTCTAAATTCAAAACTTGTAAAAGAAAATGGCGTACTGGTAGAAAAGGTTTGGAAAGTTGGCGGTATGTACTCTGCCGCACTTGAACAAGTAGTTAACTGGTTAGAAAAAGCAAAAGGAGTTGCTGAAAATGAACAACAAGCCAAAGCGCTTGGACTGTTAATTGAATACTACAAAACGGGCGATTTAAAAACCTGGGATGCCTACAACATTGCATGGGCAACTGCTACCGAGGGCGACATTGATTATATAAACGGTTTTATAGAAGTGTATAATGACCCTAAAGGATTTAGAGGCTCATACGAAACCATCGTACAAATTAACGATTTTGACATGTCGGCCAAAATGGCTGTCGTAGCTAAAAATGCGCAATGGTTTGAAGATAACTCAACTTTAGTAGAAACTCACAAAAAGAAAAATGTAGTGGGAGTATCCTACAAAACAGTGAATGTAGCCGGCGAAGCAGGCGATGCTTCTCCAACCACTCCTATTGGTGTAAACCTTCCAAACAACAATTGGATTCGCCAAGAACACGGATCCAAATCTGTTTCCTTAGGCAATATCATTCATGCCTATAACATGGCCGGTGGTGGAGAGAAATTAAAAGAGTTCGCCTTCTCACAAGAAGTAATTGATTTAGAAAATAATTACGGGGTATTGGCTGATAAATTACACACTTCATTGCACGAAGTCATTGGCCATGCCAGTGGTCAAATTAACCCAGGCGTTGGCATGCCAAAAGAAACCTTGAAAAATTACGCATCGACCTTGGAAGAAGCCCGTGCCGATTTGGTAGCACTGTACTACTTACCTGATACCAAATTAGAAGAACTTAAATTGACTGACAGTGCTGAAAAATTAGGACAAGCAGCCTATAATGGATACATCCGAAATGGATTGATGACACAGTTAATAAGGGTTAAATTAGGCGATGATATCGAACAGGCGCATATGCGAAACCGTCAACTGGTAGCTGCCTGGGCTTATGAAAACGGCAAAAAAGACAATGTCATCGAAAAAGTAAGTAAAAACGGAAAAACGTATTTCATTGTAAATGATTACGCCAAATTGAGAACTTTATTTGGAAAACTTCTTCGCGAAATTCAACGCATAAAATCGGAAGGTGATTACGAAAGTGGAAAATTTTTAGTAGAGAAATACGGTGTTAAAGTAGATCAAGCCTTGCATAAAGAAGTCTTGGAACGAAGCAAGCATTTTAAAGCGGCTCCGTATAACGGATTTATCAACCCGGTATTAGTTCCGCTTACCGATAAAAATGGAAAAATTACCGATGTAAAGGTAGAATACCCTAGCAGTTTTGCCGAACAAATGTTGTACTATGCTAAAAACTACACCACCTTACCCAACGAGAATTAACTAATTTTCACATAAGCTACTATAAAATCCGTTCAAAATGAACGGATTTTTTTATATTCATAAAAAATTTAACCATGAAAAATGCTCTTGTTATTGGTGCCAGTTCTGGAATTGGAAAAGATTTAGCAGTAATCTTAGTTCAAAACGGTTATAGGGTTGCCATTACCGGAAGAAGGTTTGAAGCTCTGACAGCGCTAAAAGAAACCAATTCATCAGCTTTTATAGCGATGCAACAGGATGTAACTGATCTCAATCAAAATACCGCTGTTTTTGACTCCTTGCTCACGAAGATGGGTACTATCGACTTGATAATTTACAGCTCAGGTATCGGGACACCCAACTACCAATTAGCTTTTGAACATGATTTACCAACGCTAGAAACCAATATAGTTGGTGCCACTCATTGTTATAATTTGGCTTACCAGCTGTTTAAGAAACAGGGATTTGGACATTTGGTTGGTATTTCTTCTATTGCATCGATAAGGGGAAACAGGCATGTACCTACCTACTTTGCCTCAAAAGCATATCAAGCCAGTTATTTTGAATCGCTTTGGTTAAAGGCTCGCAGAAGTAAGTTACCTATTTTTATTACGGATATTCAACCCGGATTTGTAGATACACCCATGGCTTTGGGAAAAACCTTTTGGATGGCCAGCAGCGAAAAAGCTGCCCGACAAATTTACCAAGCGATTGTTACTAAAAAGAAAAAGGCGTACATCACTAAACGCTGGGCTTTGGTAGCTATGGTGTTGAAACTGGTACCTTCGGGCTTGTTGTCTAAATTTTATTAGTTCTCGATACTTCTGATTGCATCAGAAACTCGAACTGAGGATTATCAACATGTCAAAAAAAAGAGCGCTTAAAGCGCTCTTTCTATGATTATAATTTAACCTCAACCCTCCAATCGTATGGATCTTCTGAACGATTGTATTGAATATCGGTTACTAATTTCTTTAATTTTTGTGCGTAGCTGTTTTCAACTTTTGGCAGTTCGTATTGAATTTCATCGTAGGCAAAACCTAAAATTGGGCTTATAACCGCAGCAGTTCCTGCGCCAAATATTTCTTTTAAGGTTCCGTTTTTAGCAGCTTCAACAATTTCTGAAACCAAAACACGGCGCTCTTCTACAGCAATTCCTTGATCTTTGGCAATCTGAATTAAACTTTTACGCGTTACACCATCTAAAATTCGATCGCTGATAGGTGCTGTTAACAAGGTGTCGTTAACTCTAAAGAACACATTCATCGTTCCTGCTTCTTCTAAGTATTGATGTGTACTGGCATCCGTCCATATTACTTGTTGATATCCTTTTTCAATGGCTAATTTTGTTGGATAAAACTGCGCCCCATAATTACCGGCTGCTTTAGCATACCCAACGCCTCCATCTGCAGCCCTACTGAATTTTTGTGCAATCTCTACCCTAACTTCACCTTTATAATACGGTTTAACGGGCGAACAAATAATCATGAATTTGTACTCATTTGATCTGCTTGCCACAACACCTGATTCGGTTGCCATAACAAATGGACGAATGTACAGCGAATTTCCATCACCCGGTTTAATCCATTCGTGATCTAATTTCAATAACTGATGTAAACCATCCATAAAATATTCTTCCGGAAATTCTGGTATTGCTAATCGTTTAGCTGATATATTGATGCGTTTTTGATTTTGATCCGGACGAAAAAGCCATACTTTACCCTGATCGTCTTTATAGGCTTTCATTCCTTCAAAAACAGCTTGTCCGTAATGAAACACTTTTGCTGAAGGAGCCATTAACAAGGGTTGATAGGGTCTTATTATTGGAGTTTGCCATTCGCCGTTTATAAAATCACATTCGAACATATGATCGGTAAATGTTGAACCAAAAACCAGGCTTTCAAAATCAACTTCGTTTATACGCGATTTTGCAATTTTTTCGACCTTGATTTTAGTTGATATATTTGTATCCATAAGTGTAGATTAATTGAGGCCACAAAGATACAAAAAGAAATCGTTTTCGTAAGCTATATTTTAAAGTAAATTACACTAAATTAAGTAGTTATAAAATTGCATAAGAATTAATTAAACTACTCTGTTTGTGATAATTACTTAAATTATATTTTGTATTTTTATCAAATTATGGATGATTTTTTTAGAAATATCACAATTACAAAAGACGGAACCAGCACAATTTTTTTGCCCGAATGGAACGAATATTACCATTCAAAGCACGGTGCATTGCAAGAAGCTAGGCATGTTTTTATAAAAAATGGATTGGATTATTGCTTTCAACTTAAACATTATGAACCTATACATATTTTAGAAATGGGATTTGGAACCGGGCTTAATTGTTTGCTGAGTTTTCAATACGCTTTAAACCAGCGTTTTAAAATTAACTATGTCGCATTAGAAGCTTATCCTGTATTGGAAACGGAATTAAATCAACTCAATTTCACACAAATTTTACAAGATCCACCGCTAGATGCAGTTTTTGAACAAATGCATAAGGCTCCTTGGAATAAAACTCACAAGCTGACTGCCAATTTTAAACTTACCAAATTAATAGCACTGTTTGAAGATTTTACTCAACATAATGCGTTTGATTTAATTTATTTTGATGTATTTGGTTTACGAGTACAGCCCGAACTATGGACAGTTGCTATTTTTGAAAAGATGTATAATGCCCTTAAAATTGGCGGAATTTTAGTAACTTACGCTGCCAATGGCCAAGGAAGAAGAGCTATGATGGAAGCCGGTTTTCAGGTAGAAAAATTAAAAGGTCCGATTGGCAAACGCGAAATGATTAGAGCTCTTAAAAATTAATTAGATATGAATAATTTTAGTCGTTTTAAAAAACAAAAACAACCCAACTACAAACGATTTTTATTGTTAGTATTGTTGTTGTTAGTAGTAATTTTATTGTGGAAAAACGCCGATAAATTGCTTGAAGGCTTGTTTACCACCTCACCTTAGAAAATACCTGCCCTTCCAAACATAGCCTGTTTTAAGCGATAAGAACGCAATAAAACTGACATAAAAAGGATAAACAAAACTAAACAATACGTAAAGGGGTAATTTAATCGGGTACTTATAAAATTTACTGACTTGTTTTAACAAAATATAATCAATTGTCATTTTTAACAGCCAACTTCCCAGTACAATTTTAACCGATATACTTGGCAAAAAAAGCACTACACAAAGTAATAAATTAGTTACAAATACTGTTAATCCTATAAATTTAGCAGTAGTTTTCTTTAAAGCAGTGGTTTTGGCAGCCCAACGAATTCGCTGTTGCACGAAACTTTTTAAGGAGTTTTGAGCCTGTGTAAATACAATTACTGCTTCACTTTTTAAATAGCTTACCGTACGATTGTCAAGTGCTAAAAATTTTTCCATCAGAAAGATATCGTCTCCGCTGGCTATGTTGTCATTACCTTCGTACCCATTTACTTCAACAAAGTTTTTTTTATTAAAGCACAAATTGGCTCCGTTACACAAGATGGGAACCCTCCATTGAAAACTGCCTTGCGTAGCGCCCATCAAGCTCAACAAATCGAACTGCTGAAACTGATCCAACAATGAATTATCTGTTTTAAAAATTACAGGCATTGCTACCATCGTACAGCTGTTTTGAACTAAAAAAGAATTCAAAACCTTAAGATGATTTTTCTTTAAAACACAATCGGCATCGGTAGTTAAAATCCATTCATATCTAGCATAGTTAACAGCTTTTTTAATTGCCTGTTTTTTAGGCGAAAGTGTTTCTAAATCATTGTTAAGTAATTGTATGCAAATTTCCGGATGATTTTCTATAAAATGTTGAACTATAGACACTGAGGTATCCGAAGAAAAATCGTTAACCAAAATAAGTTCAAAGGCTGCTTTTGGGTAATTTAATTTGCTGATACTCTCTAAAAGTGCTGGTAAATTTTCGCATTCATCTCTAAAAGCCACCACTATTGAAAATGCCTTAATTTCCTCAAATTCTACAGGTTGAAAAACTTCCATATTTTTTACTCCTATGCTTAACATCCCAATTAGCAAAATGTAGGAAGCTAGAATTAAGACGCAAACTGTAAGCCAAACTTCAAGCATAAGCTTTTGAATAAAATGGTTTTAAACGGAACATAAAATACAAACCAAGTAATGCCGGAAATAAAAAATTACCAACCCATAAGAGCAAGGTAATGGCTATGATTAGCGATGCTTCAAATCCCATTAACGAAAATAACAGCACCGCCACTGAACCTTTTACTGCCCAGTCAAAGGCTGCAAAAACCGGTAATATGGACGCAATTAAATACATGCTAAAAACAGCAGATATTAGCTGTAAGTAATCACTTTCGGGCTTTAAAACCAGTAACAACAACACCCACTGATGCGAAAACACCAGGTAACGCAGCATGGCCAGTCCGATGTTTTCAACATGTGTTTTTCGTTTAACCAAGTACCTTAACTTAAATTTAAAAATCAGTCTCCAAAGCACATAACAAAGTACAAGCAAAATAATGACCAGAAACCCTGTGAAGTGCAGATGCCTTGTGATTAAATCTGATGCTTCAAAAATGTATTGTTTACTAAAATACATCAAGCCAAAAATTCCAAAAATAATGGTACTAAACAACTGACTTGCATTGGTTAAAAAACTGAGGTACATCACTTTTGCAGCATTTTCTTTTTTATAAAACAAGGGTTTTAGTCCAAATTCACCTGTCTTAAAAGGGGTCATCATTGCCACTGAATGGGCCATTAAACTTTGTTTAACCGATTTAAACAAACTTAACTGACAGAATGAATTTACCAATAATTTCCATTTAAACGATTCCAATAACCAGTTTAACATTGATAATATCATCAGCAACGAAAAAATAAATATCCACTCTAAGGTGGTAAATTTAAAAACTTTAAAACTTTCAATCGTAAACTGCTTGTCGCTGCTCATTTGAAACAGTATCCCTAAGGCAAGTAAAACAATTGTTATTTTAACAAGCCACCAAAGAGAATTTGTGTATTTTTGAATGAAGTGAATCACAAGTACAAATAAAAGCAATAGGTTTATATTTGCAAAAAATAGTTGAATGAAGTCGGAACGCATTATTTTAGGCATTGACCCTGGTACTACCGTTATGGGATTTGGCATTATTAAAGTTACAGGCAAAAACTTGGAGTTGTTAGTGCTAACAGAGTTAATCCTAACAAAAACAGACGACCACTACTTAAAACTAAAGAAAATTTTTGAACGCAGCTTAGAACTTATCGATTCGTACCATCCGGATGAAATTGCTATTGAAGCCCCTTTTTTTGGGAAAAATGTCCAATCGATGTTAAAATTGGGACGCGCACAAGGGGTAGCTATGGCTGCCGGCTTGTACCGTCAAATTCCGATTGTTGAGTATTCGCCCAAGAAAATTAAAATGTCTATTACCGGTAATGGAAATGCCAGCAAAGAACAAGTAGCAAAAATGCTGCAACAACTGTTGCAATTAAAAGAACTGCCGATTCATTTAGATGCCACCGATGGCTTAGCGGCTGCTGTTTGCCATTTTTACAATACCGGAAATACAACTGCTGATAAGAATTATACCGGTTGGAAAGCGTTCATCGCTAAAAACCCCGATAAGGTTTCAAATTAAGCTAATTTTGGCAGGCATTTACCTTCATATTCCGTTTTGTAAACAAGCATGTTTTTATTGCGATTTTCATTTTGCAGTATCGTTAAAAAACAAGGATGCTTTTTTAAAAGCGCTGCATACCGAATTAAAAATCAGGACTGATTACCTGAAAGACGAACCCATTAACACTATATATTTTGGAGGAGGAACCCCCTCTTTGCTCAGTGCTAATGAAATAAACCGATTGTTGGATGCAGTTGCGATGCATTATAATTTAGCTTCGACGCTTGAGATTACGTTGGAAGCCAATCCGGATGATTTAACTGCCAAAAAAGTACGCGAACTGCAAAATACTGCTGTAAATCGTTACAGCATCGGTATTCAATCTTTTTTTGATGAAGATTTAAAATTTATGAACCGCGTGCACAATGCACAAGAAGCTGAGAGTTCAGTTAAAAGAATTCAAGATACGGGTATCGAAAACATTACCATTGATTTAATTTACGGTATTCCTCATTTAAGCATTGCTAAATGGCAACAAAACTTACAAAAATTCTTCGATTTAAAGATTCCACATTTATCCAGTTATGCCTTAACCGTTGAAGAAAAAACGGCTTTACATCACTTTATAAAAACACAAAAATATCCTGAGGTTTCAGAAGAATTGGCGTATCAACATTTTGAATACTTGGTGAAAGCTACCACAGCACATGGATTTTTGCATTACGAATTGTCGAACTTTTGCCAAGAAGGATTTCACTCCAAACACAATCAGGCATATTGGACCGGTGCTTCATATCTGGGTGTCGGCCCCTCGGCTCACTCGTTTAACGGATACAGTCGCTCCTGGAATGTAGCCAACAATCCAAAATATATAAAATCGCTTGAAAGAAAAGAATTGCCATTAACTACTGAAAACTTAAGTACCACCAACAGGTTTAATGAGTATTTAATGACCGGACTCCGAACTTCTTTTGGAGTTTCGCTGTTAGAAGTTGAAAATCGATTTGGAAGCACTTATGTAAAACACCTCGAAAAATCGATCGCTAAACAACTGCAAATCGGGCATTTATCACTTATAAACAATAGCTTATTAATAACACAAAAAGGCAGGTTTTTAACCGATGCTATTTTAACTGATTTATTTTTTGATTAGTCTGTAACTATCGTTACAAATGCTTGAATTTCTATCAGTTACTTTTGCTGTATAATTTTTAATCGTCATTTATGGAAATACAAATTGGATTTGATTCGTACGGAAAGATTGTTCCGAGCATTAACGGAAATGAGATTACCATGAACGAATCGCCTTATTTAATTTTTCTAGCAACTGCGGGGATGTGTTCTGCGGTTTATGTTCGGGCGTTTTTACAACAGCGCAATTTATCTTTAAATGGTGTTACCTTAACACAGCGCATGGCATACAATCAGGCAACTAATATGGTTGAAAAAATTGAAATACTGGTAAATTTAAACGATGATTTTCCTGCAAAATATGTAAGTGCTATTAAACATGTAGTAAGTCAGTGTCCGGTAAAAAAACACTTTGAAACTCCTCCAAGCATGGAGGTTATTACCAACCTCGATTAATTATCACTAATTAATATTCAGCAATTTTCTAATTTTATTACAAAAAACCACGCAAATAGCGTGGTTTTTATTATCCGTTTTTGGCAATTTCTTTGAGTTTTTCAATATCTTGAATGAAAATATACTCTTTTAAAAAAACAATAATTTTTTCTTGATGAAATTTCGAAAGTGTTCGTACTACATTGTCTTTGGCCACACCCGACATTTCAGCAATTAATTTAGGAGTGATAAATGTTTCCAGCTCTTTGTGATGGAATACTTTTTCTGACAAATACAGCAGGGTATCTGCAATTTTACCGTTCATTTGTTTATGCGCTAAACTTAGAATTCTGTTCCACAATATCGTATTAGAAGCCCCCCAAGATTTAGCGTAAAATTCGGCAAATTTTTTATTTTTAAACAAAACTTCTTTAAATGCATCAGCATCAATAAAACAGACATCTACTGGAGTTAATGCCGCAACCGAATAGGGATGTCTTTTATCCAAAAAAATACTTGTTTTTCCTATAAGCTCATCAACGCCCGATATTTTAATTGTAAAATCGCGGTCGTGTTCATCTTCGAGGTATATCTTCACAAAACCTTCCCTAATTGACAATAAATTATGGCAAGCTGTTCCTTGTTTAAAAATAATTTCTCCGGGCTTAAACCGAACTTTGTACCGAACTTCTCCCAACATTTTCAATTCTTCGTCTGCAAGTAATGAAAATAAGGGCGATTTATTCCTACAGTCTTCGCATTTTTTACATTCATCTGTGTACATGATTACAATTGTTGAATTTAGGTTTAAGGATTTTAGTTTTAAAATTTTGCGTTTTTAAAGTTATTCTCGATTAATATCGTTAAAATAACGACGGATAGCTGGGTTTTCAAAGATATGCAATCGCTGCCTTAAAATGTATGATTTTTATCAGTTTTCAACTCTGAAAATTGGCTGACATTTGAATATTGAAAATTAATTCACCTTATTATTATGAAACATATATTAAAAAATCTATTCAAATTATGCTTAGGGCTTTCATTGGTATTGGTAGTTTCGTGTAAAGACGACGATCCAATTATCGACCCTGTTGTTGATGTGGTTGTTCCTACTACCTTAGATTATGTAGGATCACAAAAATGCGGCGAATGTCATGCTGATCATTACGGTCGATTCGCAGAAAGTGGACACCCTTACAAAATTTCTAAAGTAAGTGGTAAAAAACCGGAAATTCCATATTTTGGTAATTTCACTGAACCTATTTTACCATTAGTTGATGGAAAACAATACACGTGGAATGATATTTCTTACACTATTGGAGGTTACGGTTGGAAAATGCGTTTTATTGACAAAAACGGATATACAATTACCGGAAGTAAAGCTCAGTGGAATCCAGCAGATAACTCGCATTCTGCATATAATTCAACAAAACCAGTAGGTACTGAAAAATATGATTGCGGAACTTGCCATACTACAGGATGGAAATCAAAAGCTGATGGCGGTGTCCCTCAAGATGGTTTAGCAGGAATGGACGGTCAGTTTAAATACGGTGGTGTTCATTGCGAACAATGTCATGGTATGGGTAACAAACATGCGGTAACTAAAAGCAAGCAAGACATCAAAATTATTAAAGGTGCAAACTCTTGTACACCTTGCCATTGGAGAAGAAATGCTGCTACAGCAGACAATATGAAACAACAAACCTCTGGAGGCTGGGAAATGCACCGTAACCAATTTGAGCAAATTAATACTAACAAACACGCGGCTTTAAGTTGTAATGCTTGTCACGATCCTCACTCAAGTACAAAACATGATGCTAAAGCAAAAGGTATGGGAATTAAGAAAAAATGTCAAGAATGTCATGCTGGTCCAAAATATGCTGAAAGAATGCATTATTCTGCAACTTGTATTGATTGTCATATGGGTAAAACCGTTAAGAATGCTATTTCTAAAAATAAATATGAAGGAGATGCCCCTAACCATAACTTTAAAATTAACATAGATCCTGCCGCTGTTTACTTCACAAAAGACGGTGCCGGTGTTTTATGGGCAAACCAAGATAAAAAAGGAACTACTTTAGACTTTGCTTGTTACAAATGCCATAAAGATGTTGACGGAATTGGAGGAACAGGTTCTTGGAGAACTATGACTGAACTTTCTGTAAAAGCAGCAACTTTCCATAAATAATAATAAACAACTTACTAAACTTGAAAAGAGGACCTAGGTCCTCTTTTTTAATGCTCCTTATCTGCTACTTTCAGCTAGTATTAGTACCTTTGATATATCAATCTAACATATGAACATAGAAGAATTCAGAGATTATTGTCTTGCTAAAAAAGCAGTTACCGAAAGTTTTCCTTTTGATGCTAATACCCTTGTTTTTAAAGTAGCCGGTAAAATGTTTGCCTTAACCGATATCAGGCCACCTTTTAAAATCAATTTAAAATGTGATCCTGAAAGAGCCATCGAACTTAGAGAACAGTATCCTTGTGTACATCCCGGTTATCACATGAACAAGCAGCTTTGGAATACCATAGCAATTGACGGTTCTTTATCTACTACTTTTTTAAAAGAACTTATTGATCATTCGTATGATTTAATAGTTGAGAGTTTACCTAAATCTAAAAGACCTTAACATGTTAACAGGAAAAAATTATATCGGATATTCCCTTTCATCCGATGGTACTACCAGTTTTAATACCATCAATCCCAAAACCAACCAAACCAACAGTACCCTCTTTTACGAGGCTACGACCGATGAAGTAAATCAAGCGGTTAGTAAAGCTCATGGTGCGTTTGCAGCCTACCAAAATTATAGCGGTACACAAAAAAGCAGTTTTTTAACTGCTATTGCTGGTGAACTGCTGCAATTAGGTGATACCCTTATTGAACAGGTTATGACAGAAACCGGTTTGGGGTATGAACGTGTAGTGGCTGAACGCGGGAGAACGCTTTGGCAGTTACAAATGTTTGCTGATTTGCTACTGGATGGATCTTGGGTTGATGCAACGATAGACACCGCTATACCT
>JAGXRT010000069.1 GCA_018335575.1 Bacteroidota bacterium
ATTGTAATAAATGAATGTGTCAATATTTCTGTTTAGAAGTTCGAGTAACGCTTCTCTTGAAGTTCCTTTGTCGTCAATTCCTAAATAAAATTCGATTTTTTTATACCGTTCTTTTACTGCTTCAAGTTCGTCAATAAAAACTGATAGTCCTGATAAAGTTGTAAATGCAACAAAACATTGAAATGTGTCAAAATTTTTGTCTTGGAAAGATTTGTGCAAATAGTTTCCTACGGTCGTGTCGTGTTCGTCAAAAAGTCCGTGTCCGAGGAATTCAAATTTCATTGCTGTGTCGTCTTTTTAAAATGCCCTATAACGGTCGAGTATAACCGAAGGCGGGGATTAAGTGCTACTGCCTTATCCTTCGGTACAAATTTAATTAGTAGCACAAATGACCAATTTGCGAATGTCGCCCCGCTTTTGGTTATACTTTGTTAGGGTGCGTTTATTCTTAAAACTATGTTAGGACTTGGAGTAATGATTCAAACACTTGGAGGAAATGAAGAAACTGTAAATGCAGTAAAATCCGCTTTAAATAAAACCATTGAAAAAGTATGGTTAAAAGAAAATGAACTTTTGTTCAAATTTACAGATGGTACAAATCTAAAATTGTATGACGATGGTCAATCATGTTGCGAAACAAGATACATGAGAACCGATGATGATTTATCCGAATATTCAGGTGCAAAATTGCTTGACTTTGAATTAAAAAATGCGCCAAACCAAGAAGATGAATACGGTGACCATGAAATACAATTTTTAGACGTAAAAACAGATAAGGGAATATTTCAAATGGCAAACCATAACGAACACAATGGTTATTATGGTGGATTTTGGATTGTAGCACGGGTGTTTTAAATGCACCCTAACGGCACTTTGTATGAAAAGTAGTGGAATTACACAAAACTATTTGTCTTTTTAAGCCAAAACTTAATTGAGCAAACTAAACTTTTAGCCCTGCGTAAAACCACTATTTTTTATACATAATGTTATGGTTTGTGGTTATTGTTTTGTTAAAATCATAAATTCATTTTGTCTTTTTTGTGGCAAAAGAGAATGTTTATTTATATCTGGACATTCCTCTTTAGAAACTATATTAAATGGTATAAAAAGTTCTACTTTAATTTTTGTGTTATTCTCAAATATAGTAAAATAAACATCTCCTTGTAAATTACATTTCATATCTTCAATATACATGAGTAAATAATTATCATAATTTTTGGATGTAAATTTCCTGCCTTTAAAATATAAATCTTCTAAAGGAGTTGTTATTGTGTTTAATAAAGTTGTTCCATTGATATCTTTAATTAAAGAACGGATAAACAATTTATCTAAAAAAAAGTAACCATCATTATATTTCAATTGTTTTTCGATTCTAAATTCATAAGAATTACCCATAAAAGAACCTTTCCAAGTGCCAACGAATTTATCTAGTTCGTTTTTAGTGTCTTTGATATGATATCCATCTTTAAAAAAGCCATTATTGTCAATTACCTCATCAAAAGACATTATATTTTGTGAGTAATTTAATCCAATGCAAAATATGCAAATAATAAATATTAGTTTTTTCATCTTTTTTATTTTTTTATTTAACATTCTTCTTCTTTACTTGTCCCATCTGCATTTAGTACAGATTTTTTATAAGTACCATCAGATTGCCTTTTTGTTAGAGTTATGCCTTTTATGCCTAATTTGTTAATAAAATCATAAAATAGTTTAGTCATATCTCCACCTGATTTATCGTAGATTTTCAAATATTCGTCTCTCAACATTTTTTCTGTCCACCCACCTAATGCGGCTCTATCGCTAAGAATGTCACCATTATATGTCATTACATAAGTGCCACTTGCAGAAATCATACCACCAATTACACTACTTATTTCTATTCCGTTATAAAAAGCATGTCTTACCTGAGATAAATATGTAACAATATCTGTGTCACTAAGCATATGTACTGAGTTAATATTATTAGTGTGAGTATGTAAAAATCCAACAGAAGAATTACCACCAAGATCAATAGAATGTCCATTGTTAGAAACTGTACCTTGTTGCCAATTACCATCTTTATTCTTACTATAACCATATTCTCTAGATTCATATATTTTAGTTGATAATGTGTCAGAAATGGCTTTAGTTTTTGAGTCGTTCATTAAATTAAATACTTTATTACAAGGATTTGACTCATTTTTAACGCAATTTCCATAAATATCTTTGGTATAACCTGTTTCGCAATCTATTGGGTTAATAGGTGGCGGATTTCCACCACCATCCCATTCCCAATATGCATATTCATTATCAATTATATTATAATAATTTCCAATTAACCCACCTAAACTTACTGGTGAAGTAGCGCTGCCGGAGTTTGCATTGATAGTTATTTCATTTAAATTTTGGGTCCAAATTAAACAAAATTCACCATTACCACACCCACAGTCTATTGAAGTTGATTTAGAAAGTTTATTGCCTTTTTTACTTAATTGTTCTTTAAAAAATTGTGAGGTAAATTTTCCTTCTTTTACTCGATAACCATTAATGAAATTTCCGTTTAAATCTGTTATTTGTATAATTCCTGAAAATGAGTTGCTTACATTCAATTCTGTTGAAAACATGTTAAATAAGACGGCATGAATTTCATTATTTTCTTTTATCAATAAAATTCTTGAATAAACTGATTTATGAATTGTATTTGCTGGAATTACTGCTAAAAATTCTTTGCTGTTAATTAGAGATTCGTATTTTAGCGAAGTAATGTCATACTTTAAATCTATGGAACGACCTGTTCTGTTTGACGTTTTATTTTTTTCATAAGAATTTAAGAATTCTAAAACTTCTAATTTACTTACAGTTTTATAAACTGAATCTTTTTGAACAATTATTTCTTCTTGTTCACAATTTGTCAATGTTATTAAGAAACCTATTAAAAGGATTCCTAATTTAAAATAATTTTTGATTTTTCTTTTTTTCATATAGTTTAAATTTAATTGGTTGATATTCAATTTTATTTAAACAAGTCACAATTTTTGGTTTGTGAATTGCCATAAACCATAACGGTCGGCGGTATGAAATCGTTGGGGAGTGCGGGCTACTATCCTGTCGAGTTACACTGAACTTGATGCGGGGTAGAACGCTTGCATAACCACCTAAACCCCAATGTTTTATACCGCTTGTTAGGGGCTGGTGTTCTTTGTTTTCAATCAATTTTCCTTTCAATTTGCTACACTGTTTCTGTCTGGCGTGCGTTGGGGCAGGCATACTCTTTGGCAAGTTTTGGTTTGTGTGTCGGCTTTTCGAGCGACTTGCCAATGTGTATGACTGCGAAGCGTTGGCTTGGTGTGTTGTTTCTATCATATTGCAATTTTTTTGTCGTACAAATAAGTCTGGAAACCAATGAATGTGTTTCTAATAGATGCAATATCTCCAAGTTCCTTTTTAGCGTCTGCAATCGCATGATATTTCAAAACAAGCAAGTCTCCAATTTTTGAATCGTCCAATTCGTCAACACCTTGTTTAACATACTGGTTTAATACAAAGTCTAAAAACTCCTGCTGTTTTGGGTCGTAATCGATTAAGTGAATTTTCGCTTTATCTGCTCTTTCCGCTCTTTCAATTATGTCTGAATGGAAAGCGATATAAGCCAAAACATCATACAAATCGCTATTTACAGCGTTTAGTATTCTTTGAAATTCTTGAAGTTGTTGTTTGGCAAACCCCTTTTCTGTAAGTTCTTCAAGTAGTTTTTTTCTTGTATCGGGTTTGCTCCAAATTGTTCTTAATTCATCTTCACTTTTGAAAAGTGCAGGTAAAGCACCAAATAATGACTTTAAAAATTCTTCTGCTGATATTGGTGTTCCGTCAGGACTCCAAAATGAAGTACTTACCATGTGTTGAAACTGTCTGACTTTACCGTCTGCCAATTTCACTTTTACCATTCTCCTTGGTGGATTGTCGCAACGGCACATAACATATCCGCAAACTTCACAAGCTGGTTCTGGCTCTCGGACACAAATACAAGGTCTTTGACCGCAATATTGACAAGGTTGTGGTTGTGGCCTTGGCTCGGGTGTTTCTGGTTGCTCGGGTTCTCCATCCCATTCAGGGTCGCTGAAATGATGATGAGCCTTTACAAAATCGAAGATTGTGAAATAATCCTTTCCGTCAAATAAACGAGTGCCACGACCAATGATTTGTTTAAACTCAATCATGGAATTGACTGGACGAAGCAAAACAATATTTCTTACTTCGGGTGCATCTACACCAGTACTCAACTTTTGAGAAGTTGTAAGAATGGTTGGAATGCTTTTCTCATTATCTTGAAAATCTCTCAAATGTTGTTCGCCCAATTTTCCATCATCTGCGGTAACTCGGTGACAAAAGTTTGGATTTTTTGAAGTTGCATATTGATTGATTAAATCACGAATTGCCAAAGCATGTAATTGAGTTGCACAGAAAACCAATGACTTTTCGCTTTGATTAATCAAGCTCATAAAAATCTTTACACGATATTCTTCTCTTTCTTTAATCTCGATTATACGGTTCATTTCCGCTTCTGTGTAGCGTTTACCTTCTTCAATTTCGCCTTCCAAAACGGTATCGTCCGAAGTAAACAAATATTCATCAATGGTTGTGTCTATCTGTTTTACTTTGAAAGGAGTTAAGAAACCGTCATTGATTCCATCTTTCAACGAATACACATAAACTGGCTCACCGAAATAATCGTATGTATCTGCATTTATTGTTCGTTTTGGCGTTGCTGTTAAACCTAACTGAACGGCTGGTTTGAAATAATCCATAATGGCTCTCCAACTGCTCTCGTCATTAGCTCCGCCACGATGACACTCGTCAATAATAATAAAATCAAAAAAGTCATTTGGATATTCGCCAAAGTACGGTGTATCATTTGGCCCGCTCATAAATGTTTGGAAAATAGTAAAAAACACATTTCCGTTTTTTGGCACTTTGCCTTTTTTCTTTATGTCGCTTGGATTGATTCGAACCAAAGCATCTTCTTCAAAGGCTGAAAAAGCATTGAAAGCTTGGTCGGCTAAAATATTTCTGTCAGCTAAAAATAAAATCCTTGGACTTCGCTGTCCATCTTTGTTAATGTTCCATTTTGCCTGAAATAGTTTCCATGCAATTTGAAAAGCAATAGCTGTTTTACCTGTCCCTGTGGCAAGAGTTAATAAAATACGAGATTCGTTATTCGAAATAGCTTCTAAAACTTTAGTTATTGCATTTTCCTGATAGTATCGTGGTTGCCATGTTCCGCTTCTATCTTCGAATGGAACGGACAATAATTTTTCACGCCAAACGGCAGAAATTGGTTGCAATTTGTCTTGTTCACCAAAGGTCAATTCCCAAAGTTCATCAGGTGTTGGATATGAAGTTACATCTCCTTCTGTTCCTTCCTGCATATCAATGCGGTAAATCTGTAATCCGTTTGTACTGTATGTAAAACGAACTTGTAACCTTTCAGCATAGTCTTTGGCTTGACCTACGCCTTCGGTGTAATATTTATCTCTTGCCTTGGCTTCAATCACTGCAAGATTCCTGTTTTTGTATTGCAATATATAATCTGCCTTGTCAGGTTTACTTCGCTGACCATGCCCGATTAATCGACCTTTATTAATTGGAAACTCCATGCGAATGCGGCTGTTTTCCACAACGCCCCAACCTGCTGCTCTTAAAACAGGGTCGATTAATTCTGCTCTTGTTTCGGTTTCGTTCATTTTATGAAATTAGCCATGTTACTAAATCAGATATTTCAATGTGGTCAGACGGTAAAATCACATTCAAAGCTTCAGTTTCAAGTCTTGCATTAAAACTCGCCCAACCTGCTTCATTTTTTGGAATTCCGCCTAAATGGTCTTCGATTGTTCCTTTAATCCAAACATAAATACCTGCTGCTTTCATTTTTGTTTTTAATGCTTCAAGATTTGCTTGTATTGTAGATTCTTTTGCAAGTAATCTAAAAGCATCTGCTGCCGACATAGAACTATGTTTGTTTGTAGGCCATCCATCATTCAGATTAATTGAATGAGTTGGAGCAATAGTTGCGAGATGAGTTTTTATAGCAGATACATCTGTATCACCAGTTGCTAAAAAGCCTTCTTTTTCTCCTTCTTTAACTGCGTAATCTAAATCAACAATTGCTTTTGTTGGTATATCCATCATTTGTAAAACTGACATCGCTTTCTTTGTATTCCCTGAACCACCCATTGAAACAAATGCAGTTTTGTGCAGACCAACTGTTTTCCCTGATACTTTTTGAATAATAGAAGGCATCAACCTATTTTCAGTTGTGCCTTCAGCTAAAATTACTCTTTCTGAAAAAAGAATATTTGATGAGTGACTTAACGAAAATAAAAGCTCCAATTGACTTGGGGCATTTGCAACAACAGCTGGAATTGCAGTTTTTAATGAGTTTCTTTTATGAGTTCCTTGCGTTTCATTTTTTCTAATGAGCAATGTATTTTCAACATCTTTTGATGTTATCATAAATGGTGAATGAGTTGAAAATATTACTTGAAAACCTTGAACTGAAAGTGTTTTCAGCGCATCCCTTAAAACTTCAATAGCTTGCGGGTGCAAATACAATTCAGGTTCATCAATTAATAAAATCGTATTTGATGTTTGCTCTCCGGATTCTCTTTTAATATCAGCAAGGTGACGCACTAACGCCATTTGAATTGACCTTTGTGCACCGTGTCCAAGTGCTGAAACATCTCTACCAACAGGATTGAGATTTTCAAAAACCTTTATTGTTCCTTTTGAAAATACTTCTTTCAATTCGGGAGTTGGAACATGGACTTTGATATTAACTCCTGGGAAAAATGATTCTACTTTTCCATTTACAGCAGCATCAAAAGCATTTAATTCAGCAGCTCGTGAAGTTCCGTCAGCATCTAAAAGGTCTTTAATTCCATCTAAAGCAGTTTGAACTTGTGTGCTGTAACTGGTTTGTATAGGCCCAATGATTTCAGCCAAAAGTTTTCCGATAGTTGTGGTGTTTTTGCTTTTGCTAACATCTTCTTCTGCGTTTTCCATAGCACCAATATGAATTGGCTCGGGGAAAAGTGCTTGTATTGCTTGGTCAAGTCCTGTTGGGTTGGCTCGCCATTCGTTAGCTGTTCCAATGTTTGCGGGGTCTTTCACTAAAAGCCTTATTTGTGCAACTCCTACATTAGGTTGAGGTTGCACTCTTTTAATAGAAAGAGTATCGCCTATCAAAAAAGGCTGAATGGAAGTTCTTTGATTTTCGGGTAACTGGTCTAAAATGGCTTGTGTAATTCCTGAAATAACGCCTTCCATTTCAACTGGTAAGGCTGTGTTATGAAATGAAGTATCGGTTAATGCTGTTTTTCTTAAAAGCCATTTTATAGCTTCAAGCATATTTGATTTCCCAGCATTGTTGTAGCCGACAAGCGGAGTGAAGGCGGACAATTCAAAAGTCTCATTTCTGATTGACTTAAAATTTCTTATCGTTATTTCAGAAAGTATATGTGTCATTATTCTGCTTCTATTAATTCGTTTTCAAAGGCTCTTTTTAAAATACCCGACTTAAGTTCATTTAGTAATTCAATCTTATTGCTATAAATTGATGAAAGTCTCAATACTCGTTCATTTAAGGCATTTAAACTTGAAACAATTTCTGTTTGCTTCTCAATGTCAGGTAATATAACAGTGACATCATCAAGCATGTATCTTGTTATTTGATTTATCATGTTGTATTCACCTTGACTAATCTGTTTTTTGAAACCTTCTGTTTTGAAAAACCATAATAGGAATGGGTTATATTCACTTCTAATAATCATCATAAAGGTTCCAAAGGTCATTTTTTCATGTAGATTACTTATAGGGGCAGTTTTACCAACCAAATGCTTGCTACCATTTCGACTACACATGAGAATGTCACCTTCTTGAACAAATATTTTCTCTTTAATTTTTGTGTTAACTCTTACAATATCTTCAAAATCAAGTTTGTCGTTTTGGATATTTGATGACCTTAATACTATTGTGCCATTTGAACTAACATCCTTTGGCGAATACGTCAAGCCATTAAAATACTCTGCAACATCTTTTAATTTCTTTTGCTCCCAGTGATAATCTTTATTATTGAACAAGGATGATAGATAATCATCAAATATTGATTTGGCATTTTTTAGATTTGATTCAATATTAATAATCGCTGTATCAATTTTTAAATATGCTTGGTCTAATTCCAAAACCAGTCTTCTCTGTTCTTCGATTGAAGGCTTAATCAATGGACAATCAAGAATATCGTCTTTGCGTAGGTTGGTTTGGTTTTCTCCGTTGTTGAAAGCCAAAAAGTGTTCATTTCGATTGAGTTGGTAATACAAATATTTGGTGTCAAACTCTTTGCTTCGTATGCAGCAAATACGTTGATTCAACGAATAAGTATCATCTTTGTCAATGATAAAACACTTGGCTAATGCTTTGCCGTTGGGCACATCACTCATTACCATTACAATATCGCCTTTGTATAAAGGAAACATTTGTTCGTTGGTGCGTTTGAATGATTTGCCTTCGGATGAAATGAATTTTGAATTGACAACAATGTATTTTCCATTTTCGTTAATGCTCTTTTCATGGGCTTTCCCATTGAAAAACTCACATGATTTTCCTAAAGTGGTTAATTCAGCTTGGCTCATGAAAACATCTCTTTTATACCGTTCAAAATTTCGCTTGTTTCTTCGTCCAATGCTTCCATTTCTGCCAATATCTCATCCATCGAACGGAAAGTTTGTTCCACTTTCCCATTCGGGTTTTTCACACTCAAATCGTAATTGCTGGTATTGATACTTGAAACATCAACCGTCCAAGAGTTATCAGAATCAGCCAAAGTTTTTTGCAGTTGCTTAAATGCTGAAAGGTCATCATCATTCAACGGTGAAGTTTTGCCCAAACTTCTGCCCGGAATACATTGGTAATACCAAATGTTTTTTGTCGGCTCACCTTTAGTAAAAAACAACACAACCGTTTTTACACCTGCACCTAAAAATGTTCCTGCGGGCATATCCAAAATGGTGTGCAGGTTACAACTTTCCAATAAATGCTTTCGCAACGAAACCGAAGCATTGTCTGCATTGCTCAAAAATGTGTTCTTGATTACAATACCTGCTCGTCCGCCTGCCTTCAAACTTTTAATAAAATGCTGTAAGAATAAAGAAGCCGTTTCACTGGTTTTGATATCGAAGTTTTGTTGCACTTCTTTACGTTCCTTTCCGCCAAATGGTGGATTGGCAAGAATTACATTGTAACGGTCTTTCTCCTGAATGTCTCTGATATTCTCGGTCAGCGTATTGGTGTGAATGATGTTTGGGGCTTCAATGCCGTGCAAAATCATGTTCATTACACCAATAATGTAAGCCAAATTCTTTTTCTCTTTTCCGTAAAGTGTGTTTTCCTGTAAGGTTTTCAGGTTGGCTGTATTTTTCTCCATGCGGTCATACATGTATGCGTATGCTTCGCACAAGAAGCCCGCACTTCCGCATGCTGCATCATAAATCTTTTCGCCAACCTGTGGATTCAGCACTTCAATAATGGCACGAATCAAAGGTCGTGGCGTGTAATACTGTCCGCCATTGCGACCAGCATTGCCCATGTTTTTAATTTTCGTTTCATACAAGTGGCTCAATTCGTGCTTGTCTTTAGAACTGCCGAAAGGCAGTTCATCAGTCATTTCAATAATTTCACGAAGATTGTAGCCACTTTTTACCTTGTTTTTCAGTTCGCTAAATATCTCGCCAATCTTGTATTCTATCGTTTTGGGATTATCCGCTTTTTGTTTAAATCCTGCCAAATAAGGGAATAGTTTCAAATCGACAAACTTAACTAGGTCGGGGCCTGTCATAGCTTTGTGATGGTCAAGTTTTCCGTCGGCTGTTTTTGGCATTGCCCAATTTGGCCAACGATATTCTTCGTCAAGTATAAATTGGTAATCTTTCCCTTTTAAAGCTTCTTCATCAGCTTTTTCTCTCTCCAATTCGTCAAGATAACGCAAAAATAAAACCCAAGAAGTTTGTTCGATATAATCCAATTCACTGTCCGCTCCTGCGTCTTTGTATAGAATGTCATCTATGTTTTTAAAAGTCTGTTCAAACATTATTTAGTCCTTATTTAAAATTCATTTTCAATTAACAGCAAATATATCAATATCCGCTGGTGCGTCGGCAAGAAAACAGCTCTTTTGCAAACTTTGGTCGTGTGTCGGCTTGTGCGGTTTGCAAATGTGCTGTTTTGTGCGTTGGCTGTTCATTTTATCGTTTTTCTTTTTCTGTCTTTAAGTAGCAAATTGTCCGCTGTGTCGTTTTTTTACACTTGCCCCTAACGGTCACGTATATGAAACGTTTGGTATTTCGAAGCACTTTCCTGTCAAGTTACAAGAACTTTTGATACGGGGTAGTATGCTCGATAACCCACTGACTGCCAAATGTTTTATATACGATGTTGTGTGCTGTTTTTATTTCATTTCAATCAATTCGAATTTAATCTTAACAAGATATTTTTTAGGAACTTGTCTGTCATAATACTTACCATATTCTCCAAAATCTATTTGAATTCTATCAGGTAAATTATCTAAAACAGAAACTACCTCTTTGTCTAACACTGGCTCAATACCTCTTAGAATTTTAATATCTGATATTTTACTTTTCTCATTGATAGAAAACTTCACATAGACTACGCCACAAATCCCATTATTTATAGCTGTTTCAGGATATTCAATAGAGTCAATGAAGTATTTACGAAAATCCTTTTCTACAGATGTGATGTTATTTATGAAATTAACTGAATCATTTAAATGATGAATATCTATACTGTCTAAAATTTTTCTTGTCCTTTCGGTCTCTATACGATTAAATGTGGTATCTGGTAAACCAACAATAATCGTATCTGGTTTTCTAAACAATCCATTTTTCTTTATTATACTTCCTTGATAATTGTGTCTTTTCTTTACAAATAATCCATTTATAAGTATGTCGTTCAATTCTGTTGGAGACTCTTCCAAAGTAATATTTACTATAGTATCATTATTTATAGAAACTTCTTGGCATTCAAATCCCACAAAACAATAACGTAGAGTATTATAGATTGAATCAATTGTAATAGAATAATTTCCTTTGTTATCAGTAACTGTCCCGATATTTGTATGTGGTATCCAAATTGATGCACCAGCTAATGGTTCAGAAAATTCGGAAATCACCATACCAGAAATCGTCTGTCCAGAAGTATTAATCGTAAAACAGAATAATAAAAAACCTAATATAATGTTTCCTAATTTATTCATGACAATTGGTAAGTATCCTTGGTTTCCTAAAATTGCACACAACGGTGAGTATAAGAATAGTAGCCGATTGCGTGGCACTTGCCTGTCAAATTACAAGAAAGTTGAAGCGGGCTAAAACCCTTGATTTTACTACTGTCTCGGCTATTATTTTTATACATTGTTATGCTTTCGCCCTTTATTGTTTCAGTATGTATTTGTTCCTGCAATTATTGCTTCATTAATGTTTGAATAAAGTTGTTCTGAAAGTCTGTCATAAATTGCGTTGTCTTCTTTACTTTCAAATCCTAAATCATTCCATGACCCCATTCCACCAAATACCCAAGCTGAACCTGCAGAATATATTATCTGTTTCGCTATAAGTGAATAATTATCAATTGGAATTAGGTCATTGTGATAGTAATTCTTTTCTGGTGTCAAACTGTCTAATGTTGCTTTGGACTTATCAAATTGTTCGCCCCAACTTTGCAAGTTTTGTTTAAAAGCAAAATCCGCTATTTCAGTGAGGGTTTGTCGCAGTTTCTCTTTTATTTTTTCATTGTCAATTTGAAGGTTGCTTACGTGTTGCTTCTTTACAGTCATTCCATAATTCACTGTCCATATTTTTCTGTCGGAAGCATTTTGATTTGTTACTTCCCATCTGTTTGCCCAATAGTTTGAATAGTTGTCATAAACAGCTTCAATTAACCAGCTTCCACCACCACCTACAAGTCCTGCAAGTTTGTGGTCTTTTGCAAAGCTTTGGTCTTTCGAGTATTCAAAGTAAAGTCGTAAATGTTTGCAACCGTCAGTTTTTAAATAACTGAACCAATCTGTTGGATTATTGGCAATAACACTTTCCTTAGTTTTTGAAAAGAAAAACGATTTCTTAAATTCTCTGAAGTCAACTTTATTACAAAACTGAAATGTCGTATTTTTTGAATTAAAGTCAGTCGGGACTTGTCCATTTTTTAAATAGTCGTTTCCGAAAGCTGTCAATGCAATTATTTGTGCTAAAGTTCCTGTCATTTTATTGTTTGTTGTCGTTTTTTAGGGTGAAGCATAACTTGTTTATATACGTTTTTTTTATCCCAGTTTTGCTCTAATTTGGGGGTATAAGCGGAGTTTTTTTACCCCCTTTTTTAACCCGCCAAAACAGCCATTTTTTTAACGGCTCCGCCCCTCTCAGTCACATGGTTCTTGATCATAGAACGAATATAACCAAAAATCATTCAGCAAACCATCAAAAAAGTAAAATCACTATAAATTATTCAACAATTTTTAAAAGTTCTTGCATTTAATTTAAAAAATCAATCAAACACAGCAACAATTATAAAAATCATTTATACTTTTCCTAAAAAAGTACAAACATAGCAGTCAATTTGGAGGAAAACGAATATAATTAATCTTTTTAACACTCCAAACACCACAAAGTAATTTATATTCATTTTAAACAACTGTCTAACAGTCTTATATTCAGGCAGTAAATCAACAGAAAAAAACATCAGTTTAAACAATATTCAACTTATCAAACGGATTTTCAATTTTTTGTAAACTGCTGCTACTTACATGCGTATAAATCATGGTAGTTTTTGGGTCATTATGGCCCAACAGCGTTTGAATCAGGCGTATATCGGTGCCACTCTCCAATAAATGCGTGGCGTAGCTGTGTCTAAGCGTATGCAAGGTCACATTTTTGCTGATACCCGCCGCTGCCACTGCTTTATGAAAAATGGCACGCGCACTGCTCGGATCGTACGGTCCGCCATTGCCGCCTTCAAACAAGTAAACCTTTGGTTTGTACGACTGATAATACGAGCGAATTAACTGTAAAATTTTCGGACTCAAAGGAACAAAACGGTCTTTTTTACCCTTCGCACTTTTCAAATGTATCATCATACGTTTCGAATCAATAGCATTTAATTGCAAACTTAAAGCCTCGCCAATGCGCAAACCACACGAATAAATTAAACTAAGCAAGGTTTTGTGTTTGCTGTTTTTAACCGAAGTCAAAAGCGCAGCAACTTCATCCATACTCAGCACTTCGGGTAATTTTTTTTCCTTCTTCGGTCGTTCCAGTTTGTCCACCTGCAAATGCGTATTGCTGTATTTTTGATAAAACAGTTTTAAGGCATTGATAAGCTGATTTTGAAACGTAGTCGAATAATTGTTTTTAAGGATGTATTGCTGATTAAAACGAACAATATCCAATTCTTTTATTTCTGATATCGATTTCTGATGATAATACCTAAAAAACAAATCAAGCATGGTAGCATAGGTGTTGATGGTTGATTCACTGTAACGCTTCTGACGCATCCATTGGCCAAATTTTTTAATCAGTTCCAGATGCTTCTCATTTTTAATGGCTACAACCGATTTGTCACCAACCAATAATCCATCGTGTTCATCAAACCGCAATAAACCGGCGTCAACTGTCCAATCTTTTTTGAGTACATGTTCAAACAACCGGTCAAAATCAGCTTGCGTATGCGCAATGTAAAAGGTTTTGAAGGTAGCACTCCAGTAAACGCCCTGCAACTGTTTTAAGTACTCCTTTGCCGCAAAATTATACGGAAAACGGATAGCAATCTGTGCGGCGCCATGCACCGTAATTTTTTCCAAAGCAATTTTCATAAGTACGAATATAACAAATAATTGCATTAAAAAAACACCAGATTAAAAGGCTTCAAAAGTGTTCAAAAATTAAGTCAAGCAAGCCCGTAATTCTAAGTTTTTAATGTGGTACTTTCCGTATTTAGTGATTCTTTATTTTTAGCAATAACGCAGTTGTACCTAATTTCAATAACCGATTAAGCAATTAAACAGATAAACCTTAAAACGTTTAGTGCTTAGTTTTTAACTTTTAGTTGTAAGGCAATCGGATGCATCCAGAACCAATACTTTGATACGTAAGCAACTCAATGTGACAACAATCAAATAATCACGTCAGTTCGAGTTTCCGATGCAATCGGAAGTATCGAGAACCTGGTTTTCATTTTATAGTAGTATCAAAAACAAAAAAAAGACCTAAAAACACATAATTTTTAAGTCTTTCTGATTGTTGTGCGGGCGATAGGACTCGAACCTACACACCTCGCGGCACCAGATCCTAAGTCTGGCGTGTCTACCAATTTCACCACGCCCGCAGTTGTGGAGTGCAAATATAAACAATAGTTGTAAACTGCAAACAACTTCCATTTTATTTTTTTATTTTTGAGCAAATAAAATTTTAATAAATGGAATCAATAAAAACTTACGTACAACAACATAAAGATCGATTTGTAAATGAATTAATCGATTTACTTAAAATACCATCCATCAGTGCCGATCCGGCATACAAACAAGATGTCTTAAACACGGCCGAAGCATTTAAAACCAGATTGCTCGAAGCGGGCTGTGATCAAGTAGAAATCTGCGAAACCCCGGGTTATCCAATCGTGTATGGTGAAAAAATAATCGATCCAACATTGCCAACCGTATTGGTGTACGGACATTACGATGTGCAACCGGCCGATCCACTTGAATTGTGGGACAGCGAGCCGTTTAATCCGGTAGTTAAAAAAACAGCCATAC
>JAGXRT010000070.1 GCA_018335575.1 Bacteroidota bacterium
CAAACACCCGCAGCTACCATATTTTTAGCGATGTGGCGTGCTGCATAGGCTGCAGAACGGTCAACCTTACTAGGGTCTTTTCCACTAAAAGCTCCGCCACCATGTGCTCCTTTTCCACCGTAGGTATCCACAATAATTTTTCTACCTGTTAATCCGGTATCGCCGTGCGGACCGCCAATAACAAATTTACCCGTTGGATTAATCAAGTACTCGGTTTCATCAGTAAACAATACTTGAATACTTTCAGGTAAAAGCGCTTTTACCCGAGGTATTAAAATTGATTTTAAGTCGGCTTGAATTTTATAAAGCATGCGCTCATCGTTGGCATCAAAAGGATCGTGTTGGGTTGAAACAACAATTGTTTTGATGTGTTTCGGAGTATGATCATCGTTGTACTCGATGGTTACTTGCGATTTGGCATCGGGACGTAAATAAGGTATTTCGGTTCCTTCTCTGCGCAATGCCGCCAGTTCAATCAAAATTTTATGGCTTAAATCCAGGGCCAACGGCATATAATTTTCGGTTTCAGAACTTGCATAACCAAACATCATCCCTTGATCTCCTGCGCCTTGATCTTCTGCGTTAGCACGCTCTACTCCCTGATTAATATCAGATGACTGCTCGTGTATGGCCGAAAATATTCCACATGAATTTCCATCAAACATATAGTCACTTTTGGTATACCCAATTTTATTAATAACAGCTCGTGCTATTTTCTGAACATCTAAATAAACCTTTGATTTTACCTCGCCAGCCAATACTACTTGTCCGGTAGTTACCAAAGTTTCACAAGCTACTTTTGCATTGGCATCAAATGCTAAAAAATGATCTATTAAGGCGTCTGAAATTTGATCGGCTACTTTATCTGGGTGTCCTTCAGAAACCGATTCTGAAGTAAAAAAATACGACATAGGTTGTATATTTAAATTTAATTATTTTAACTAATCAGGAAAAAAATGCTTGCAGGGCTAAAAGAGTAATGACTTACTGTTTTAGCATTTTTTTTAGAGGTTGCAATCAGTCAAATTTTTCCTCATTTTATTGCTGGTGCAAATTTAAGGATAATTTAAGCTAAAACACAAATTAAATATACCTAATTTTATCCATGCATATTTATAAACTATTGTGTATAAATATCTTAAATATTTGTATAAGCAAAAGTAATTTCATTAGCTTGTTTGCACATTATATTTATCTAAATTTGTACTGGATAATTATAATTTTAAAATATAAACTATGGCATTAGCAGTAACCGACGCAACATTTGAAGAAGTTGTATTAAAAGCAGATAAACCGGTAATTGTAGATTTTTGGGCAACCTGGTGCGGACCGTGCAGAATGTTGGCTCCGATTATGGAACAATTAAGTGAAGAGTATCAAGGAAAAGCATTGGTTGTTAAAGTAGATGTGGATGAAAACCAACAATATGCAGCGCAGTTTGGTGTGAGAAACATTCCAACCGTATTGTTTTTTAACAAAGGAGAACAGGTGGATAAGCAAGTTGGGGTGGCTCCAAAAAATGTGTATACAGAAAAACTAAATGTATACCTTTAATAGTTAATTGCCCTTAAAAAAGCTGATTCTTAGTACAGTAAAAATAAATTCTAAAAAAGGCACTTATTTTTTAAAAAAAGATTTGGAAATACAAAAATCCGCTTTATATTTGCAACCGCTTAGCGCAAGGTTTGGTAGTTCAGTTGGTTAGAATACATGCCTGTCACGCATGGGGTCGCGGGTTCGAGTCCCGTCCAGACCGCTAAATAAAAAGAAAAAACCCTTGATTTCTCAAGGGTTTTTTCATTATTTCGAGTTATGTTTTACGTTTATATTTTTATGTTGCATCACAAGATATTTACTACAAAGGATTTACGACAAATCTTGAAAACAGACTAGCTGCACATCAATCACAAAAAAGTCGCTATACCACATCCAAAGGAAATTGAGAGTTAGTTTATTTTAAGGAGTATGACACAAAAAGAGCGGCTTTGATAGAGGAGCGAAGAATCAAAAAACTAAACTGATTATCTAGAGAACGTTTGGTTAAAGGAAGTTAACACTGCTGCCTGTCATCTCGTCTTTTGGGTCGAAACGGAATTCGAAACATCCAGACCGCAAAGTTTTAAAAAAACAAGCTATCATCCTACTTAACAATCTCATCTGTAGCCCAAAACCATCAATGCTTTAAAATTATGTATTTAAAGCTCCTTTTATCTGCCCCATTATTTATCTAAAATAAGCTCAAATAAGCATATAATTACTATCTTTAGCACCAAACTGCGATAAGAAAATGGAGTATTACCCCTTAATTAACAAACTTAACGACGAACCTAATTGGTACGTAATCATAACTCGCTCAAGGGCAGAGAAAAAAGTTGCAGATTTGTTAGTTAATGAAGGATATGAAACATATTTACCCTTAACTACACAATGGAGGCAATGGAGCGACCGTAAGAAAAAAGTAACAATACCGCTTATACCTTCTGTTGTTTTTGTTCGAACTTATGAAAAAAAACTAAGCCATATTGTGCGATTAGAAAACATTGTAAGAACCTTATATTTTTTAGGAAAACCGGCGGTAGTTAGAGTTGATGAAATTGATACCTTAAGACAGCTTAGCTCCGGTGGGGCTATGATTCAAAAAATCAATCCTGTCGATTTATGTTTTGGTGAAGAAGTAGAGATTATGCGAGGACCATTAGCAGGAATAAAAGCTAAATTTTTAAACCATCAGGGTAAATATAAAATTATTGTTTTAATCGAAACAACTGGAAGCTATTTTCAATTAGAAGTGGCTTTAAACAACATACAAAAGTTAAACATCAGTGCTTAACGCACTAAAATTTAACGTATAATTATTCAACAACTGAGTTCTTTTTTTGGGACTCAGAAAGGCGAAGCCATGAAATAAAGTTAATTACAGTAAAACGTAAAAATCGATTTAATTAAATGAAAATTACCGTAATAGGAACAGGGTATGTAGGGCTGGTAACTGGTACCTGCTTTGCTGAAATGGGTAACGAAGTTACCTGCATTGATGTAGACAAAATTAAAATTGATAAACTTAAACAAGGCATCATCCCAATTTACGAACCGGGTCTTGAACCTATGGTTCAGCAAAATATGGAAAGAGAAACCTTGACGTTCAGCACCAAGCTAACCGATAGTTTAAACGACGCTGAAGCAGTGTTTATCGCTGTTGGTACACCAATGGGAGAAGATGGTTCTGCCGATTTGCAATACGTACTATCCGTTGCCAAACAGCTCGGACAAGAAATGAATCATCCCTTGGTAATAGTTGATAAATCTACTGTACCCATTGGAACTGCTGATAAAGTTAAAGCAACCATTCAACACGAGTTGGAAAAACGTAACGTTGAAATTAAGTTTTGGGTAGTTTCCAATCCCGAGTTTTTAAAAGAAGGAGCTGCTGTTGATGACTTTATGAAACCCGACAGAGTTGTTGTAGGAGCCGATAGTGAAGAAGCCATGCAGTTGATGCGCCGTTTATATGCACCCTTTTTACACAATCATGATCGATTTATAGGAATGGATATACGCTCAGCTGAAATGACCAAATACGCAGCCAATGCCATGCTGGCTACTAAAATTTCATTCATGAACGAAATTGCCAATATTTGCGAACGTGTGGGAGCTGATGTTAACCAAGTCCGAATCGGAATTGGGTCTGATAACCGCATTGGATACAGCTTTATTTATCCGGGTGCCGGTTATGGAGGTTCATGTTTTCCAAAAGATGTAAAAGCACTAAAACACATCGCTGATGAAGTAGGGTATAAAGCACGCCTGATTACTTCAGTTGAAGAAGTTAACAACGACCAGAAACTAGTAGTAGCTCAAAAAGTAATTAAACGTTTTGGTGATGATTTAAGTGGAAAAACTTTTGCCTTATGGGGATTAGCTTTTAAACCAGGTACCGACGATATGCGTGAGGCACCGGCCATTTATGTAGTAAAAGAACTGGTAAGCAGAGGCGCTTTTATTAAAGCTTATGATCCAAAAGCTATGGATGAAGCACAGCATTTCTATCTTAAAGGTGTTCAAAACATCTCTTACTGTCCAACCAAATACGATGTGCTTAAAAATGCCGATGCACTTATCTTACTTACCGAATGGAAAGAATTTCGCTCACCTGATTTTGATGAAATTAAAAAATTGCTCAAGCAGCCTGTAATCTTTGATGGCAGGAATCAGTACAACGCATTTAAACTCGAAGACAACGGCTTTGAATACTACCAAATTGGAAAATAATACCGCCTTAAGCAGTATGCAATAAGCAATAGACATTAAGTAAAACCAGATTCATAAAGATAAAAATAATTTCAAAGCATAAGGCTTAAAGCCAACTGCATAAAGCATAATAAAATGACATATATTGAAACCGACGAACGCCCCTGGGGTCGTTATTTTGTATTGCAAGACGAACCTACCTATAAGGTTAAACGTATTGAAGTTGAACCGGGGCAACGCCTAAGCTATCAATACCATTTTAAACGTTCTGAAGCATGGACCGTTGTATTGGGCGAAGCTGTAGTTACATTAAATGGTATTGAACACATAGTTCAACAAGGAGAAACCATTTTAATTCCCCTTGAAGCCAAACACCGCATTGAAAACAAATCAAATAAACTTTTAGTTTTTATTGAGGTACAAACGGGTACCTACTTTGGCGAGGACGATATTGTTCGTGTTGAAGATGATTACAACAGAACTTAAGATTTACTAGGGCAAATACACTAAAGTCGTATCACACTTAAAATCAAATAAAAAAACTATTTTTACAGTACTTATATACAAGCATATGAAATACCGCATTTTAACTTTAATCATTGTGCTGGCAGCCCTGCTGGTACAAACCAGCTATGCTCAAACCTTTAATAAAAGTCAGTTGGCACAAATTGATGTTGATAATATGACCGATGAGCAAATAGCTGCTTATTGGGATAGAGCGAAATCGGAGGGGTATACGCTCGATCAACTTGAAATTATTGCGAAAGCCAATGGCGTACCTGCCTCTCAGATTTCAAAATTAAGACAACGTATTCAGTCATTAAATTTCTCTTCAGTTAATACAAGTACAGCCATAGCTACCAGTCCAGCTGCTGTTTCCAACCTCGAAAAGTTCGGACTCGAAGGAAAAGTTCCAACCAAAACAGAAAAAAGTTTGCTGTTTGGCTACGACTTCTTCAGCAATCCCAACATTTCCTTTACCCCTAACCTTAACCTTGCAACTCCGGCCAACTACCAAATCGGACCTGGAGACGAACTACTGATTGATATTTGGGGAGCTGCCGAAAACAACTACAAAAAACAGGTAAACAGAGACGGAGCCATCCGTATTGAAAACATCGGTCCGGTCTACGTTAGCGGACTGTCCATCGAAAAAGCAAAGGAAAAAATCACGTCCTACCTGCGAAAAATATACAGCGGAATAGGTGCTCCAGCAGGCAGCTATAATAAAGTGTATGCCGAAGTATCGCTGACCAACATACGAACCGTACAGGTAAACATCATTGGCGAAGTAAAAGTGCCCGGTACTTATGCCTTAAGTGCACTATCAACCGTTTTAAACGGACTCTATGCCGCTGGCGGACCTACAGAAAAAGGGACCTTTCGGTCCATCAAAGTAGTCAGAGAAGGCAAGAATTTAAAAGAATTTGACATCTACAACTACCTAATACAAGGATCAGAAGAAGGAAACATAACCTTGCAAGATCAGGACATCATCATTGTACAACCTTACACCAGCATCGTTGAAGTTACAGGCAACGTAAAACGTCCCGGCCTATTTGAACTGAAACAAGGTGAAACCTTTAAGGATCTGGCTAAGTATTTCAGCGGATTCACGGCAGCAGCCTATCAGGAACGTATTTTGGTTGAGCGTATCAACGGCAAGCAAAAAGAAGTTACCGAAATTTTAACCGATCAGCAAGCGACCTTTAAATTACAGGACGGCGATAAAATTGCAGTAGGCACCATTGTAGACCGCTATGAAAACCGAGTTTCCATAGTAGGATCGGTATACAGACCGGGCAATTACGAATTAACGGAGGGCATGACCTTGCTCAACCTAATCGAAAAAGCATCGGGCTTGCGAGACGATGCCTTTTTAGGCCGAGGATTAATCTTCAGAACCATCGACGATACCAAACAGGAAATTGTACCTTTTGCAGTACAGGACATCTTGGATAAAAAACTAACCATTACCCTCAAAAGAGAAGATAAAGTAGAAATTTTTAACAAGCATAAACTCAAAGAAGAATACACCGTTGATATTTGGGGCGCCGTAAACAATCCACAGGCAAAAGTGCCTTTTGTAGAGAAAATGCAGATTGAAGACCTTATTGCCATCGCCGGTGGATTTCAGGATGCTGCCGATTTAAGCGCCATCGACATCAGCCGCCGGGTTAACGACAGCAGCTTTAAAATCATCAGCAAAGTATACCGCAGAAGCAGTACCGGCCAATTGCAACCCGAAGACAAAGAACCGTTTTATCTGGAGCCTTTTGATGTAGTATCGGTGCGTTTCTTACCGGGCTATTCAAAACGTAAACTGGTAACCCTGGAAGGCGAAGTTAATGCACCGGGTAATTACACCCTCTTAACCAAGGAAGAACGCATATCGGACGTAATTAAAAGAGCCGGAGGATTTTCACCATACGCTTATATTAAAGGTGCCAGTTTAATCAGAAAAGTTAATTACCAAACCGAAAAAGAACAAAAACGTTTATACGATAAAATTAAAGCCGAAAACGACTCTCTTTCAGAAAACAATAGCATTAGGAGTAAACTTCTCAATGCAGAAGAAGCACAAGAATTTAAAATAGGTATTCAACTCGATGAAATTATGAAACCTAAAGGTATTCACTCTAAAATAGATTTAATACTGCATCCTGATGACTTACTGATAATTCCTTCTATCAAACAAACAGTAGAAGTTAGTGGTCAGGTGTTGGCCCCAACCTTAATCAGGTATGATAAATCAAATGCTTTCTTAGATTACATCAACAGCTCGGGAGGATTTGCCGAAAAAGCAAAAAAACGAAGCAGTTACGTCATTTATGCCAATGGCGATATCCGCAGTACCAAAAACTTCTTATTCTTTAAATTTTATCCAAAAATAGAACCAGGGGCTATGATTTTTGTGCCAGAAAAAATGCAAAACAAAGATCGTATGACTATACAAGAAATACTGGGTATAACAACTGCGCTTTCTACCTTGGGTGTGTTAATTAATACGTTTGTAAAATAGAAATTAGGGATTAGGGAATAGGAAATAGGGAATAGAAAAATTCAGATGAAAACACATAAAGATTTACTGCTATGGCAAAAATCCATTGATTTTGTTACTGAAATTTATATAACAACACAGCATTTCCCTAAAGATGAACAATACGGAATAGCCGGTCAATTGAGAAGAGCTGCTGTTTCTATTCCTTCAAACATTGCTGAAGGGGCTGCTCGAAATTCAGATAAGGAATTTATACGATTTTTATCAAAAGCTCGGGGATCTGCTAGTGAAATTGAAACACTCTTGTTAATTTCAAAAAACTAAGAATGCCTACAAGAAGTATATGAAGAAAAACAAGAAAAATTAACTGAAATTAATAAAATGTTAAACGCATTGATATCAAAAATTAAACAACGTACTAGCAATTAGAATTCAGAATGTTAATACAATAAAACGGTTACCTAATCACTAATCACTAATCACTAATCACTAATCCCTATTCCCTAATCCCTATTCCCTAATCCCTTAAAAACAGTATCCATATGAATGAACAATCACCTACAAAACCGATACAACAAACAATGGCAGAAGACGATGAAATCGACTTACTGGCCCTTGCCAAAACCTTATGGGAAGGACGTAAAACCGTCATTAAATTCACCTTGATTTTTATGTTAGTGGGGCTTTTTGTAGCCTTATTTACGGCTAAGGAATTTACAGCCTCCACCACCATGGTACCCCAGGTAGGTGACGGAAAAAAAATTGGGGGAAATCTGAGCGGATTGGCAGCGATGGCAGGGATTAACTTGGGAGCTATCGGCAGTGATTCGGGCATACCGCCTACCCTCTATCCGCAAATCGTTAACAGCATTCCATTTCAGAAAGAACTGCTGCAAACTCCGCTGACCATTGAAGGACAATCAAAAAAAATCAGCTATACCCATTATTATACAGAAGTCTACAAACCGGGACTTATCGGCACCTTGCTCAAATACACCCTCGGACTTCCCGGTGTGCTTATCAAAGCCCTCAAAGGAAAAACAGAAGCAAAATCATTATCCAATCCGGATAGCCCGATTTACACCATTACTGAAGATGAAAAAGAACTGATTAAAAATTTAGAAGAACAGCTAACCCTCGATGTCAACATCAAAGACGGCTACGTAACCCTCTCGGCCAGTATGCCGGAGGCACAGGCAGCAGCCGAACTGGCACAACGGGCACAGGAATTATTACAACGCTACATCATCGATTTTAAAATACAAAAATCACAAAACCAACTCGAGTTTATCCAAGGCCGTTACAATGAAAAAGAAGCGGCTTTTAAAGCAGCCCAACAGCAACTGGCGCGTTTTAAAGACAACAACCAGTTTATGCAAACAGCCCTGTCGCGTACTACTCAGGAGCGATTGCAGTCTGAATACGACATTGCCTACACCGTGTATTCCGAACTGGCCAAACAACTCGAAACACAGCAAATACAAGTAAAAGAAGATACTCCTGTATTTACCGTGTTGAAACCGGTATCCGTACCTATGGAAAAATCAAAACCAAAACGTCCGCTAATCTTAATTATCTGGACCTTCCTGGGTGGTATCCTGGGTGTCGCCACCGTCTTCGGAAAAGGTTATTATGCTGACCTTAAAGAACAATGGAATCGTGAATCGTGAAGAGTGAACAGTGAAGAGTGAAGAGTGAAAAGTTGTACGTCCCTGATATAGGTTGACTACTTTAAGTCAATTTACTATGAAAGCAAACGTAAAATTAGTTTTGAAATCAAGCAAAAAAATACTCATCTTTCTAAATATAAAAACAATTTAGGAAGTCTTAAAAATCTAGTAAGCGAAGCAAATACAATACCTAGGTTCGCAATCCTTCTAGTTACAATAAATACTTTAAAATATTGAAAACAAACGAAGGTTTTCTAGAAATAGCTGTAAATCAAGCGGAAGTGCGTTCCGATGCAATCGGAAAAAAGCATGAAGCGTAGATTTAGCAGCGGTTTGAGGATTTATCCTCGAAATTTCATCAAAACCTTCTTGAATTTCCTGCCTGCCGGCAGGCAGGTTGATTCTTTTGTTTCAAGACAAAAGAATAGGAAAAATGTTCATGAAGTTTATGGTTGGTTTTCCATAGACTTGCAAAGACACGGAGCTAAGCCGAGCTGAGCAAAGCTAAAATGAACAATTAAACTAATCTGTGGCAAAAAATTGCTTAAAATATTAAAACTATAATTGTGTTAATGAAAAAAAACATCCTCATCACCGGCGGTGCCGGCTTCATCGGCTCGCATGTCGTACGTTTATTCGTCAATAAGTATCCTGAGTACCATGTCGTAAACCTCGACTCCCTGACCTATGCCGGGAACCTGGAAAACCTAAAAGACATTGAAAAGGCGACCAACTATACCTTTGTAAAAGGCGATATCACCGATGAAGCGTTTATCAATCAGTTATTTGAGCAATATCATTTTGAGGGAGTGATACATTTGGCAGCCGAATCACATGTCGATCGTTCTATAACCGACCCATTGGCCTTTGCCAAAACCAATATTTTAGGCACCATGGTACTGCTCAATGCATTCAAAAAGCTGTGGACGAACAACTGGACAGGAAAACGTTTTTACCACATCAGCACCGATGAAGTATACGGAACCCTGGGCGAAACCGGTTTGTTTACCGAAACCACCCCCTACGATCCCAACTCACCCTACTCGGCTTCCAAAGCGAGTTCCGACCACTTTGTACGCGCCTATGGCGAAACCTATGGCTTGCCGTATGTAATCACCAATTGTTCCAACAATTACGGACCTAATCAGTTTCCGGAAAAACTGATTCCGCTTTTTATCCATAACATCATTAACCAAAAAGCCTTACCTGTGTACGGTGATGGCAAGTATACGCGCGACTGGCTCTATGTGGTTGATCATGCCGTAGCTATTAATTTGGTATACCACCAGGGTAAAAACCACGAAACCTACAACATTGGCGGATTCAACGAATGGCAGAACATCGACTTAATTAAAGTACTCTGCCAGCAAATGGACAACAAACTGGGCAGACCTGAAGGAACCTCCGAACAGCTTATCACCTACGTTAAAGACCGTCCGGGCCACGATTTGCGCTACGCCATCGATGCTTCAAAAATCAACCAAGAACTGGGCTGGAAACCTTCGGTAAGCTTTGAAGAGGGGCTTTCCAAAACCATCGACTGGTACCTCAGCAATACCGAATGGCTAGCCCATGTGACTTCCGGAACTTATCAGGAGTATTATCAGAAGCAGTATAAGCAGTAGGCAGTAGGCAGTAGGCAGTAGGCAGTAGGCAGTAGGCAGTAGGCAGTAGGCA
>JAGXRT010000071.1 GCA_018335575.1 Bacteroidota bacterium
GAATTAGTAAAATTGGTAATAAAAAATTAAGGAACTTGTTATTTATGTGCAGTTTTACAGCTTGTAAACACAATAAATCTTGTAAATCGCTCTATGACAGGATTGTTGCAAAGGGAAAAAGCAAGAAACTTGCATTAATTGCCGTGTGTAATAAACTTCTTAAACAAGCTTTTGCGATTGCTAAATCAGGGTTAATGTATGATGAAACATATCGAAGCATCTTGCCTAATTTAAACTAAATAATTCTTGAAAAATTAATTGTTTTTTAGCACAGTTATTTGTTGTAGCCAGTTATTATTTTTAACTATCCAATTTCTTATCCGTTCAAGATTTTTTAATCCGTTATTTACATTTTCTATTTGTTCATAAAAATCTTTTGTTCGGTCAATTTTTCCCGAAAAAACTCTTATTGAGAAACTTTTGTTATGCTTTTCAAATTTCGCCCATCCAGGAAGTAGTTTTTTTATTTTAAACTCAACTTCTTCGGAAAAATTTTTAAAAGTCGCATCTGTATTTCCTTGTCCAAGCTTGTGATAAAACACTATATTTTTTAATCTATCGTCATAAAGCATTGGCCAATCGCTATTATGTGGAACGATGTCTGGTTTTTTCATTATCAAACTCGGATAATTTTCTTCTTTATATAGCCAATAGGAATGCCAAAAGTTATAGACTGGAACGGAATTTACTGGTTGATAACCACGTCTATGTTTTTCAGATGCGATTTGTAACAAATTACTTTTAAATAAATTTCTTTTTGTTCCTGTAAATATAAGTCTTTCTGAAATTGTTTCGTATGTCAAGTAATTTTCAAAGTCACTTTGGTTTTGGCAGTAGAGTTTTGGTGCAATCAAGATAACGAAAGCATTGTCGCATTCTTTTTTTATCAAATACTCATCTGCACGCTTTATATACCTATTAAATTGTTCGTTTTGAAATGAAGTATCCAATTTGTTTTCTATAAGCACAAATATTTTTTTATCATTTGAATTGTATGAAAATAAAAGATCTGTTTCTCCAAGTCCAAAATCAGAAATACTTTTCCAAGTTCCATTTACAGAAGTCAAGCTAGGAAGGTTTAATTCTCTAATAAACCATTCACAAAATGAATTGTCACTCGATAATTCTTCAAGTAAAATTAAATCGATATCTCTTTCTAAAATTGACTCAACTGGTAAATAGTTTTGTTCCATATTTCGCTTCACAAATTGGCTTAAATTGTGTAGTAGCCAGCTATTTTTATTTAGTATATATTTGATATTCGGCAATTTTCATTTGCAGTCTTTTATTCAAAAATTCATTTTTGTCATTTAACATTTCACGAATCAATTTTGATTCATTCAGGTAATTTTGAATTTTATCTTTGCTCCAATATTTTGGTGGCTTCTGAAGATTTGTGATTCTGTCAGCTAATTTTACCATTCCAACTTCTTTTTCTAATATATTGATACGTTTCAAACTATCAATCATTATTTCTTTTCTTGATGATAAATTTTTATTTTTAGTTAAGGCAAGAACTCCTGAAGCAATTCTATAGTCAAATTCATTTTTTATCTCCTCAAAACTTGTTTCTGTGTCTTCAATAGTATCATGAAGTAATGCTAACTGAATGGTAAAATCTAAATCAAAATTATTATTTACATTGTAAGCTAAAAGTATTTCCATAGCTACATTTGAGATATGCAATAAGTAATTAGATTCCGTTCCAGGAACTTTTTGATTTTTGTGTTTTTCTCCAGCAAACTTAATTGCTTTTTGATAATTTTCTTGAGTCATTGTATTGCAAAATTGATTTTTAACTCCAAGTAAAAGACTCAAATTCAATATTATTTTCTCTCATAAATCTTCCAAACTTTGAGTATGCATCATTTTCGTTAAAACGACTTTTAATTTCTTTCAGAAAAGCTATTTTTTCATCAATATTAACATTAAAAAGGTTCGCTATTTTTTTTGCTTCTTCAAATTGAATAGTATATTGATATTCATAATCTGAGTCTCCCATTAATTCGTTTACAGTTTTCCCAATATCATAACCATCAAAAATCAGCTCGTTCCTGTCGTTAAAATACACTTTCATCGAAATTTTAATATTAGGGCTTTCAAATTCGTAAAGTGTGATTTTTTTCATATGAGATTTTTAATTGGCTACAACGGTTTGCAGCTACACGCAGGTGGGGACTTTTAGCTCTGAACTTGATTAAAAGTACAGAACTTTGATTTAGCACTTTGCTTTCAAAAAAGCACTGAATCCCCACTTGCGTGTAGGTGTTGTTGTAGGTAGTTTTTATACTCGAACTAGTTTTAGTAATGGTTCAAATGAATATAGAGCAGGTCTTCTACCTGATGATTCTTCTAAAGTTCTTAATAATTCTTTATCTAATAAAATTCTAGTAAATCTAGCAGCTGTCGGCCCAGGTATTCCACTCTTAGAAGTAAATCGATTATTTCTAAATATAGGATATGTAAAGATATAGTCTAAAGCATTAACGCTCCATTTTGATGACAATGAATCTGAAAATATAGGTTTCATTTCTTCATATAAACTTCTTATTTTTTCGGCAATTTCTAAATTTTTTATTGCTTGTTTTTCAATTGCACTTAAAAAGAAAATGCACCATGATTCCCAATTATTGCTTTTTGATACTTCTCTCATAGTATCAATATATTCGTCTTTATTCTCTTCCATATATCCACTTATATAAAAGTGAGGTTCTGAGATTGCTCCAGAAGACCATAATAGTAGTGTTATAAGCATGCGTCCAATTCTTCCATTTCCATCTTGAAAAGGATGGAGTGCCTCAAATTCGAGATGCATTAAAGCCGTTTTGATTAAAATTGGGTCTGAACTTTCATTTATATAGGTAAACAAATTTTCTAATCCGTCATTTAATTTTTCTGGACTAATTGGTGTAAATAATACCTTCTGTTTAATTTTATCAGCTAAATAGTTTTGTTCAATTTTATATTTTCCTGGTGATTTTTGTGCTCCTCTACCAAAAGATAATAGTTGTTGATGTAGTGTTTTAATTAAGTGTTGAGAGAGTGGATAACCTTCTTTCATTGCTCTTTGTGCATTCAAAAGCGCACGTTGATATAAAATTGTTTCAAATACCTCAGAGCGAACTTTATTTGCTTCTTCTGAATCATTTTCACTGTCAGCTTCGAACTTTAGTATTTCATCCATTGTACTAATAGTCCCCTCCATTCTTGATGAAATTACCGCCTCTTGATTTCTTAATGGTGCGAGTAAAATTTCACTATTATGCATGTTTTTAAGCATTTGGTCATATCTAGCCAATGCATCAGTTGCTTTTAATAATGAATTGACAATTTTTCCATAATCCAAATTTTGGGGAGGAAATTGGTCATAATGATATTGTACTGAATTCGTAAAATCCATATTTCTATATTTTGATGTAAAAATATGAAAAAATATTTACATCAAAGATTTTTGTCATTAATAAAATATTATTTTTGATATTCAAAGTTGTTTGTTGTAAATAAAATAACATCAAAATTGTTTGTCATTCATATTCTTGTAAAAATGATTGTCAAAAACATTTGATTAACATGAATTCATATCAAAAGAGTTAGATGTAAATATTTTACAAAAAGTGATAGTCTACCGTTTTTATAAAATGTCTTGTCCTGAAATATGGCTACAGGTTAAAAATAGATTTACGCTGTTAATTTATATGCCATATTTGGTGTTTTAAAGTCTAAAGATAGATGTAATCTTATTTGGTTGTATAGATTAATTGCATTTTTTGTTGCCCTTTTTGCGTGATCCACATCGGTAAAGGTCTGGTCGAGATAAAATTCATCTTTTAAGATACCATTTATACGTTCAGCCAAGGCATTATCATAGCAATGGTTTTCTTCGGTCATACTGATTTGAATGTTATTTTTTTGGAGCAATTGTGTGTACACATTGCTGCAATACTGAATGCCCCGGTCTGAATGGTGTATTAATGAAGACTGCTTTCCGGACTGATTCAGGGCTTTCTGAAGTGCCCTTACGCAGCCTGCCAGCTCAAGGCTGTCACTTAGGTTGTAACCTACTATTTTACGGCTGTACATATCTGTTATCAAGGCTAAGTAGCAAAAACCCTTTACGGTTCTGATGTAGGTGATATCGCTTACCCAAACTTGGTTGGGTCTGGTTACTTCTACCTCTTTGATGATGTTCTTATATTTATGGAACCTATGCAATGAATTGGTAGTTTTTGTGCTGTATTTATTTCTTAGTGTGAGCATATTGTGTTTTCTTAAGATATTAAACAGGGTATCTCTTCCTACTTTCAGATGGGCTTTAGCAAACGCCTCTTTCAATGATTTTTCGAGTTTTCTAACGCCTTCTCTGGGAAGGGATTTACGTCTTTGTTGCACTATTGCAACTACCTTTTTTTCGATTTCTAAACGCTTGTCTTCTCTACATTTGTATTTGTAGTAAGCATCCCGTTTTAGAGCAAAGCAGTTACAAATATTGGTCAAAGAAGCAAATCCCTTTGCTTTTTCTTTAGCCTTTATCAGGGCTTGATACTTAGTTTTTTTTAAGTTCAAGAACAGATTTATAGCCTAGTTTTTCGGCAGCTACTTCAAGGTAAGATTCATCTATTAGAGAGTCCATATCCTTTTTAAGTAGTAGTTTTTTAAGCTGTTCAATTTCTTTTTGGAGCTGCTTGATACGCGTAATTTCGTCTTTAGTTTCCACTTTTACTCTGGTGTTCATTAGATCTTTACGGTTGTACTTTCTGATCCATTCGTTAATGGTGGTAGGGTTGATTCCATAAAGCTTCCCTAATTGGTTCTTGTTTAGTTTTCCGGTAGTAAGTTCGTCTAAAATTTTCAGTTTAAAGGATTCTGAATACCGTCTGATTACTTTGTCATTTTTGTACATAATGTTTAAAATTATGTAGCCTTTATTCAGGACGGGTCAAAATTACCTACAACGTTCTCGTATAACCGTCAGTTACGGGTTTATAGTTAGTTTTTTTCTATTAAACACTGTCGTTAGCAATTCCGAGCGGATTCGGACGTAGTTGAATCCGCCGTAATTGCGGCTATACATTGTTGTGGTTTGTATTTTATTCAATTTTATAAGCTATATATTTTTTTTTACCCTTATATCCGTATGATTTTACAAATAATTTTGCTTCAAATTTTATTTCTTTAGCGTTGGTGCCAAAGAAATCATAGTTAAAAGTTTTGTCATTGATAACATAACTTTTATATTCCATACTATCGTTTGTATAAATGCTACTTGTTAAATATCTTCTATTAATATTAAATAATTTTGAGATATAATCTAATTCATCATAAGGAAGACCACATTTACCGTAGGTAAATTTTTTTAATACAATAATTTCGTAATTATTATTGTAATGATTTTTTATACTACAGGAGACAAAGAATAATATTAAAAAATATTTCATAATTAAAGAGGTTTAGATTTTCTAATCATAGTTATTTTGTAGGGATTAAGTTATTGTTAATTGCGGTTATACACTGTTGTGCATTTTTTTTTATTTCCACTCAACTGTAAATTCTGAAATTAAAAAAGTATTAATTATGCCTCCATTAAATTCATGTTCATTTGTGAACAAGGTGTAAAGAAGAACTTTTCTTTTCTTTTTTACTTCTTTTTTAAAGTCATCTATAAGTTGATTTTGTATTGGCATTCATATCTTGTATTTTCCAATATTAAATTCAAGCTCTTTAGAAACCAAACCATTCAAAATCTCTGAACTACCCATTTTTATTTTAAAAACGTTTTTCATTGAATTAAGAACTTTTGAGTCAATTTCTCTTTCGTTTCCTGTAAATTCAGCTAAAAACCTGAATTTATCCATAGCAACATAATAATGTCCTTGAGAAGTGTCTTTTTCCACTTCTTTTGCGTATTCTTTTTCATCCTGAATAATATTTTCTGCACTTTTATATCTATAATTTTTGTCCCAATCCTCAAATCCATTTTGTGAAAAAACACAATTTGAAATTAGGATAAATAGTATTGCAATTTTTCTATTCATAGTCATCATCTGAAAATGTTTTACAACGGTTGGGCTATGATTTCGGCGTGGATAAATCCGCAGGACACGAGCGAAGCGAACTGACGGTAGCAATTATAGGTGTTGTGTGGTGTTTTTAAAATATCGAATAACCAAAAATTATTGATACTGTTTTATATTCTGAAAACCAATAAGAGTATTCATCTAAAATTTCTCTACTTGTTTGATATCTCATCTCTAGTGAGTACTTATCATGTAGTTTGTAGCCAATTCCAAACCCTAAATTAGGTTGAGTTTTAACATCTAAGGAAAATAAAGTTGAATTGTCAACTCTTCTAAATTCGATTGAAGATTTTGAACTAGAATCAATTATAAAAGAGGCGTTTATGAAAATTTTAGAATTGTTATTTAAGAATAAATAATGTCTTAAACCAATAGGTATTTCAATAGAATTATATTTTACTTCCGATATTAATTTTCCACCTGATACGTCGTATACTTCAGTTGTTTTTAAACCCTTAAAACTTTGATAGGTTGGTTCAATTATAACAGCCCATTTGTTTTTATTAAAAGGTAAAATGAATTCTGCTTCAACACCAAAACTAAAACCTAATTTATTTTCAAAATCAGTATTATTAGAACTTGATACCATGTTTTGTATTGCTAACGAAGAATTATTTAATCTAGGTCTTAGTGTTAAATTAAATGTGCCTTGTCTTTGTTTTTCATTATAATTGATAAAGTTTGAATTCTTACATTTATTATATTGTACAAAAAAAGTCACTAAACTAGTCGTTTTGTAATCTAAGTTTTCAACTTCACTCATTTTAAAAGTTGGGCACTTTAAATCATTCCATAATTGTTGTTTAAATCGATTATTTTCACCTACCATAGTAGCTGTAGATTTGTATTTTTTATAGATTAACTGTTCAATGTCAGAGTCATCTAAATTATAAAAAAACCTGACCAAGTTTCCATCTTCATATAAATATAAATTAGCATTACCCTCTAATAATACTTTTAAAAAAAGTTGTTCTTCATTGAAGGTAGGATTTTTGTTATTATCTAAATCCTGAATCTTATTACTTGATCTATCTATTTTTACTTTTTTTCTAATATATTTAGATGTATTATAAATTGCAAACTCACTAACAGAATTGATGTTAGCAGATTTTTTTTCATCATTTTCTAATACTTTATATTCAAAACTATTTGGATTATTTTTCGAATCCAAGTCTTTGATAAAACATTCTGTTTTATTTCCATCATTATCCACAAAATAGCCTTTTTCGAATGAAATTTGACCACGTAAATTAATGCTAAAAATAGCGAAAGCGAAATAGAGTAATTTTTTTTTCATGTTTAATATAAGTTAGTTGATTAATTGTTTAAAATTATGTAGCCTTTATTCAGGACGGGTCATAATAATGCCCAACGGTTGGGCTATGATTTCGGCGTGGATAAATCCGCAGGATTTGTCCGCAGAGAAATCAAGCTGTTTATTATTTTAGTTTTAGAGTTTGCACTAACACCACGCTGAATTATAGCCGGTGTTGGGCGCAGTTTTTATTCTACTCTTTTTTTTGCAATCGACAATTTTTTAGCATATGATTTAGGAAAGTCCGATAACGATTTTTCGATTTTTTCTATAAATAATTCATACTCATTTTCCTCCCACGCTTTGTCGATATCATTCTTAAGCTTATTAAATTGAAGATTACGATTATAGTCTTCCGTTTCTATTGTTAAATCACGCACTAATTCCTCTATAATTCTGCTTTTAAAATTTATTTCTGCTAAATTGAAATGTCGAAAATCCTTTTCTAAGTCTATTATCCAATTCAAAATTCTAGCAGGAAGTTCCGTTCCAAATTCTAATTCAGATTTTAAGTATATTTTTCCAAGTTTAGTGAGAACTGCATTGATTGGAAATTCAATTTCAGAGTCTGTGATAAACCCTAAAGAACAGTAAAACTCATAACTTCTATTCCAGTCAAAACTAAAAGTCAGATAATTGTTTTCGGATGTATATTTTACAAATCCTTTCCATTCATCCCTTTTAGTATATCCAAGCACATTTAAAATAGAATCTAAATGTTCCTCAATTCCATTTTTAAAAACCTGTTCTATATTTTGCATTGATATTTGGTTAAATTGTGCCCAACGGTTGGGCTATGATTTCGGCGTGGATAAATCCGCAGGATTTGTCCGCAAAGAAATCAGGTTATTAATTATTTAGTTTTAGAGTTTACACTAATACCACGCTGAATTATAGGCATTGTTAGTGGCTGGGCTAAATTATTCTAAGAAGAAAACAATTGTACTCACAACTCTTGCTTTTTGAATGAAAGGTTCTTTTGGCATTTCTACAGTTTCTTCATCGTAATAATACCGTCCTGCTATTGAAATTTGACCCTGAGAAGCTGTTTTTATTTTTCCCAATTTTGCTTGCGAATCATTAGCAAACTGTTCACCAGCAATACGAGCATTTTTTGTGCTTTCAGCAATTAACTGAGGTTTAATTGAATTTAAATCTGGAAAGGAATAGTCAGTATACATATTACAAGTCAGATCTTTACTTACCAAGTCCAATTTCATTTGTGCTATTTTATCTTCAATTGATTTTACATCTTTTGATTTAAAGGATATGTTTTGTACAATATTATATCTGTCTATTTTTACTTCTACTTGTTTGCCATTTTGCCATCTTATTTCATAATATTTTTGTTGGTCTGTTACTTCCAATTTGTTAATCGTTATAGTGTTTTTTTCATGCCCAATATTTGACAAGTGAGTAATAATGGCGTTTTTCTTGTTTTCAGATTTTTTAATTATTTCTTGTAAGTTATCACCTGAGAATGAAAAACTTAAAGATACAGTTGCGTAATTTGCGGTCATATTCATTTCTGCTAAACCTTTTACAGTCACTACTCGGTCCTTGTCGCTAAATGTTTTAAGTCCTTTAAAAATAAAAAAGCCCAAAAGAGATAATCCTAAGATTATTGAAAATGAAAGAATAATTGACTTTAATTCAAACTTGTTTTCCATATTTATGAAGATTAATGTTGTTAAATTGATAAGATATTTCTATAAAAAATTTAAAATGATATACTGTTTTATTTCCTATGATAGTTTTTTTGATGAGTTATTTTGGCCTTGCCACTAACGGTTGGGCTATGATTTCGGCGTGGATAAATCCGCAGGATTTGTCCGCAAAGAAATCAGGTTAAATATAGTTTAAATTTTCAAATTTAGTTTTGATGCCACGCTGAATTATAGCCGACTTAAGTTTACATTTCATTAAATTAGAATAATAATCAGAAAGAACAAAAGAGAGGATTAAGGTTAAGATAGCCGTAGAGTTATAAACTCGTCAACATTGATAATCCCCTCTCTTTTCTACTTTTATTTCGTACAGTTCTGTGAGACATCAATCTCGATTTTAAGTTGTTGAAAATAAAGTAGAACGTCCTTTCATTAAATCATTTTCTTATGAATAAAGATATCATATTTTTTGGCATTGACATCAGCAAAGATGTATTTGATGTAGCTGCTTCCAATGAGAAGTATTATCAGTTTAGTAATTCCTACAAAGGATTTAAATCTTTTTTAAAATTATTAGATAACACTAGCCATTGTGTAATGGAGTCT
>JAGXRT010000072.1 GCA_018335575.1 Bacteroidota bacterium
CAAAAACCCTACACCTGAAAAGAACTATTCCTAATAAACCCACAATACCTCACCTCATTTGCGAGTGCAAACCTACAACCTTTTTCATTATACAACAAACATTTTCTAAAGGTTTTTTGAAGAATTTTTTATATTGTTTACCCACAGACAGTTACAAAATTGGGTAACTACGAAATTACAAATAATATTTATATTATATGCTTTTTAAAAGAACTTTTTTATAGTACAATTTGGTTTTTTAACTGTAAATACTTTCGTTTTTCTTTAATGTCTTCATAAATCAAAGGTATTTTAGGTTTTTGTTCAACTAGTGTACCGTTAATAAATTCTCGTTGCAGTATTTGCTCAATTAAAAAGTCTTCATCTACATTTACTGGATCGTAAGGAGCTTTTAAAGATAAATCAAACATATATGCTGTTGCATTATACCAAAATGCATTCCAACCGCTTCTATATTCTTTAATTAAATTAAAAACTGTTTCATCTGTTTGACGATGTATAAGCTTAATCATAATTCTACCTTCGGTTCGAGTCATTTTCTTTAACTTTTCAGTAAATTCCTTTTCCATATAATCTTGTACCATTAAAATGTACTTCTTTTTCCTTGATTTTGAAGGTATTTTATCTAAACGATCATCTAAAATTGCTAGTTTTTCAGCAGCATAAGTTGCGTAAGGATATGCATTCATAACTTTTTTACGAAACCATAGATAATACCTTCTGTCTTTTTCTGACATATACTTCATTTTCTCCATTAGTTGTACTTCTCTAAGTTCTATAACTAAAGTATCTCCTTCGTATATTATATAGTCACCGTAGGTTTTTAATGAATCTATTTTTACAGCTTTAGTTTTTTGTGAAAATCCTACTCCATATATCAATAGAAAAATAAATATAATTTTTGCTTTCATTGTCTTTTTAATTCGATATCAAAATTAAGTGTATTTTTTAATTATAAAATCATACTTTTAATAACTTTCTCAAAATTCATTCCATATTTGCTTCAAGATTTAATTTAAAGTAAACTTCAATTCCTTATTTTTGAAAAAATTTAATCTAACTCTATGGACACTATTTTAAATAATCAATCAATTTTATTTTTAACAAACTATTTAAACAATGCTTCACCAACCGGATATGAAAGTGAAGGACAAAAAATTTGGATGGATTATCTAAAACCTTATGTAGATACATTTATTACAGACAATTATGGCACCGCTGTAGGAGTTATAAATCCAGATGCCCCATATAAAGTGGTAATTGAAGGACATGCCGATGAAATTTCATGGTATGTTAATTATATTACTCCAGAGGGTTTAATTTATGTAATTAGAAATGGCGGAAGTGACCATCAAATTGCACCCTCTAAACGGGTTAACATTCACACTAAAAAAGGTATTGTAAAAGGTATTTTTGGTTGGCCAGCGATACATACACGCGATAAAGGAAAAGAGGAAACTCCTAAATTAGAGAATATATTTATCGATTGTGGCTGTAAAACTAAAGAAGAAGTCGAAGCATTGGGAGTTCATGTTGGGTGTGTCATTACTTATCCTGATGAGTTTTTTATTCTCAACGAAAACAATTTTGTATGTAGAGCTCTAGATAACAGAATGGGCGGATTTATGATTGCAGAAGTTGCTCGTTTAATACATGAGAATAATATTAAATTACCTTTTGGATTGTATATTACCAACTCAGTTCAAGAAGAAATTGGATTACGCGGTGCAGAAATGATTACCCACACTATTAAACCTAATTTAGCCATTGTTACGGATGTTTGTCATGATACTACTACTCCGATGATCGATAAAAAGAAGGAAGGTGAAATTAAATGTGGTGATGGCCCGGTAATTAGCTATGCTCCGGCCGTGCAAAACAATGTGAGGGAATTAATACTTGATACTGCCGAAGAACAGAAGATTCCGTTTCAACGTTTAGCTTCTTCCAGAGCTACCGGAACCGATACCGATGCTTTTGCCTACAGCAATGGTGGTGTACCTAGTGCTCTAATTTCATTACCATTAAGATACATGCACACCACAGTTGAAATGGTTAACAAACAGGATGTTGAACATGTTATCAAACTGATTTTTGAAACACTTAAAAAAGTTGATCCGACTAAAGGGTTTAGTTATTTTAAATAATCATCCACAAAAAACAATTATGTTTAGCAAAATTTTAGGCAGCACACGACTTATAATCTTCTTTATTTTAGTTTTTTTGTTTTTTCTTTTTTTGTTTTTTACCAACTTTTTTTACAGTAAAGAACGTCAAATTAAACGTGGTTTAACAATTCGCAGGATTGTAATAAGACAGATTCTGAACAGACTGATTGGTATTAGAATTCAGGTTAATGGTACTATTCCTCAAGAGCGATGTATTTTAATGGCTAATCACAGAACCTATTATGATGCAGTGGCTGTATTGAAAGATGTCTTGGCCTTTCCAATCGGTAAAATTGAAGTTCAATCGTGGCCACTTATAGGATACTTAGCCTCGCTAACAGGCGTATTATTTGTTGATAGGTCCAATAAAACAAGTAGAAAAGGAACTATTGGAGCTATGCTTCAAAAAATTAACGAAGGTTATAATATTTTTAATACTCCGGAAGGTACCACCCATGATGAGCCAACAACAATCAAATTCCATCCTGGAACTTTTGTTGCTGCAGCAGAACATAAAATTCCGGTTGTTCCTATTGCCATCGAATATCGGTATAAGAAAGATGCGTGGATAGGTGATGACACCTTCATTCGTCATTTTATTGAGTGCTTTGGCAAGTGGAAAACAGAAGTTGTAATAACTTATTTTGATCCTATAGTTTCTGATGATGCTGATTATTTATTAAACACTACCAAATCTTTAATTGATAACGAATTAATCAGAATTAGAAATGAGTGGAACATTGAATAAAAAGAAAAAGCCCGGTGGGGCTTTTTTAATTTTATTATGCTTTGTATCTTAATTTTCCTACTTCTACTGCGATTCCAGCTTTAGCAAGAACCGTAAAAATAAATGCTCCCATTGCCCAAATACCTAAGGTTACTCCTATTTCAATAAAAGTAGGAGTGTATTCTACTATTTCTCCCCATTGTCCTGGAATAAATCCGGGAACTATTAATCCGAATCCTTTTTCAATCCATATTCCAATAAATAAAATAGCACAAGCAAATAACAAATACTTTTTATTGTTTCTTACTTTATGAAACGTTAGCATAGCAGTTGCAATAACATTTAATATAATAGCTGTCCATATCCAAGGTACAAGTGCAGTTTTTCCTTCCAATCCAAAGAAAAGATACTGAGCGCTGATACTGTGATGGGTTGGAAAATAAAATTCTTTAAACAACTCAGAAATCAACATTATTAAATTAATTTGTGCGGCAACGGTTACTATAATTGCTATTTTATCAATTGTTTTAGAAGCTATTTTAAATAATGTATATTTATTAATAATGGTTAATACTAATATTATTAATGCAGGACCTGCAGCAAACGCAGATGCTAAAAACCGTGGTCCTAAAAGCGCGGTATTCCAGAAAGGACGTGCTTGTAATCCTTGATATAAAAATGCAGTTACCATATGAATTGATACCGCCCAAAATACAGAAATAAAAACGCCAGGTAAATACACATTCTTATTCGGTTTTTTATTCTGATAAACATTAATTAAGATATATAGAGGTACCGTAATATTGATAAATAAATAACCATTCAACACTATTATATCCCAAGCTAACATTGAATTTGGAAAATTCATAATTCCTATAATAGGAATAACATGCCATAAATTTGCCGGACCTCCAACATCAACAACAACAAAAGCTAAACACATTAATAAAGCCGCTACAGCAAGCCCTTCTCCTATTAACACTGCCTGCGTAAAATCAATATCTTTAAAAATATAGGTTGGTAAAACAAGCATTACTGCTGCTGCTGCAATACCAACTAAAAAGGTAAAATTAGAAATATACAATCCCCACCCTACATTGTCACTCATACCCGTAACTACCATACCTTGATCTACCTGAATATAATAACAAAAGGCTCCAATTAACATGATTAAGGTTAAGGTAGCCATCCAAATATGATAAACTTTACTTCCTTTAGTTACCTCATCTAAACTATCTTTAACAAAATGAACAAATACTTTCATCATTAAATCTTTATAATTTTAATTAAATTAATCCATGTAATACCAAAACTTAGGCTCAGTACCCAAATCTTCTTTTAAACGGAAAACTTTTTTATTTTCTAATATCCAACGAATTTCACTTTTAGGATCTAATAAGTTACCAAACTTTCGAGCACCTGTTGGACATGCTTCAACACAGGCCGGATTGTTGCCATTTCTGGAACGCTGAATGCAAAATGTACATTTCTCCATAACACCTTTCTTACGCATTCTATTTCCTAAATAATGTTGATTTTTATTTACTTCATCTTCAGGAACATGAGGTTGACTCCAATTAAATCTTCTTCCATCATACGGGCACGATGCTAAACAATAGCGACATCCAATACACCAATCATAATCTACCACTACAATTCCGTCTTTTTCTTTCCAGGTTGCTTCTGTTGGACAAACATTTACACAGGGTGGATTTTCGCAATGAAAACATTGAGTTCCAATATAAAAATGGTTTTCGGCAGGTACTTGATTAGTGTAATTATCATCTGCTTTTTCAAAGTTAAAACCATGTCCTTTTTCTATCTGATGAATTCGGATGTATTGCATTTCAGAATTTCGATCTTGGTTATTCTCTTCAATACAGGCATTTACACAATCCATATAACCCTGACATTTTGAGATATTAAAAGCATAACCAAACAATACATCTTCAATAGGGCCTTGATGGGACATATTAATCGTATTACCAGTTTTCTTTTCATATAATGCTTCTAAACGTTGAACTGTTTGTATACGTTCCTCATCTGACATTATTTTATAATTCTTCTTGAAAAATTCATCCCAAGTTAATTGAGAGATCTCTTTTTCTTGGTCATCAGAGAAAACTGAACACGATGTAGAAGCCAAACCAACTCCTGCTATTAACCCTGCAGTAAGTTTTTTAATGGCATCTCTTCTGTCTGATTTTTCAGTAGTTATTTGATGCCAAGTCATTTGACTAGCATCTTTAACTTTATTATCTTCTTTACTCATTTTACTACTTTTTACAGAATTTCTATTTACGTTGTTCACTGTATTTTGAATTAAACCTAGCAGGATATCTTACTTCAAATTTTGGATTATGCGGATTATGACAATCTACACAGGTATGAGATATTCTTGGATTTACCCAGCCTTTAACACGCTTTCCATGAGCACCGCCTAGCCAATCTTTATATTGTGTTGAATGGCATTGAGCACATACTTTATAACTCTGATTAAAATCAACTGGGGCATCCAAATTGCTTTTTAAGTTATCCAAATTTTGAGTAGGATGACAAGAATTACAATTTAACTCTTTAAGTGATGCGTGTTTTAAATTGATGTCTGAATGTGCTTTTTGTCCTTTCAAATTTGTCATTTTTAATTCGCTAATCGATTTAGAATGACATTCAGAACATTTAAACTTCTTAATTTTAGCTTTTCTATTAGTAATATAAAAGGAAGTCTCCTTGGTTTCTACTAAAACAAATTGCTCTGTATCAAAAAAATCTGTAGACTTAATTGTGTATTCAATAGAATCTTTTTCTAAGTCTTTTATTTTTTCAATTACTCCATGATACTTTTTTTCCTTGTTATTTGTACACGATAAAACCATTACAATTAACAATAAGGATACTATTTTAAAATAATTTTTCATACTTCTTATTAAAATGAAATCATTAATTATTAACTAAAGGCTTGCGTATAAATTCATCTTGTTCATCCTTTTGTGTATACTTAGGTACATGACACTGGCGACAATTAGTCCTTTCCGGATGTGTTACTCTAACTTTCTTAATGCCCAAACCAGAATGGCATGATAAACAATCATCTGTCTTAGTTATCGTATGCGGAATAACCGGCGGACTCGTTAATAGAGCTTGATTAGTAATTTCACTGCTACTCTTGTTAGTTACCAATTCCCAGTTAGAATCTTTAAACTCATTTTTAGTATTTACAGGAACATGGCATTGTATACAATTTTCAAAATTTGGATGCGGAACTATGGGTGCATTTGCCTTAAACTTATCTACATAACCACCTGTTTCATGACATTTTAAGCATGCTTTACCTCCAATTTGAGTTCCTTCAACTTCGTGCGGTACTGTAGGTGGTGCGCCTTCATAAGCTCTGTTACTAAAATATTTTGCAGTATTCTTAAATCGAGCGTTTTTGTCAATAATATTATTAACATCTAGTATATTAACATGTAAAAGGATTGAGTCATGCTCGCTGTTCAACGATTTATCATTTTCATCAATAGAAGTTTTTTCATAAGTTGCCTTAATACTTCTGCCAATAATAATTACCGCTGCAATCATTAGAAAAACTACAAAGCTTATTATTTTCAATCGTTTCATTAGTTGTAAATTGATTTAAATTAAACTTTGCTTAGACTTTTTCTATTTTTACTGCACACTTCTTATAATCTGGTTCGTTAGAGATTGGACAATACGAATCTAACGTTAGTTCATTTATTAAGAAATGTTCATCAAAAAATGGAACAAAAACCTGCCCTCTCGGAGGGACTCCTCGTTCATTAACAGATGCTAGCATTACTATTGTACCTCGTCTAGATGTAATTCTTACGCGATCTCTATTTTTTATTCCTAATTCTTTTGCTTCCTCAGGATTTAGCTCTACATATGAATTCGGAACTGCTTTATGAAGCACAGAAATTCGTCTGGTCATTGAACCTGTATGCCAATGTTCTACTACCCTACCTGTGTTTAACCAGAACGGATATTCTGAATCAGGAGATTCTGCAGGAGCTTCATATGGTCTTTGCCAAATAACAGCTTTACCGTCTTCATTTCCATAAAAATGGAATCCTTCTTTTTCACAAGCCGGATCGTACTTTGAATTAAATCTCCATTTGGTTGGTTTTCCATCTACAAAAGGCCATATCATTCCTGCTTCCTTTTTAAGTACTTCAAGAGGTGCCATTCCATGTTTTTTACCTGCATGAAACTGGGTGTATTCATTATAAACTTCTTCGGCATAATTTTCTTTGCTGTATTGAAAATATTTTCCATATCCCAATCGTTCAGCAACTTCTAATAATTGTTTTCCATCGTCCATAGCTTCTCCGGGTGGTGTAAGCATCTGTTCCCAGAACTGTGTTCTTCTTTCTGAATTTCCAAAAAGACCGGTTTTTTCAATCCACATAGCTGAAGGTAAAATAACATCGGCTACATCGGTTGTTGGAGTTGGATAAACATCAGAAACCACTATAAACCTACCCTCTTTTTCCGCACCCTTTCTGTATCTGTTTAAGTTAGGTATAGTAACCATTGGATTAGTAACCTGAATCCACATAAATTTTATTTCGCCTCGGTCTAATGCTCTGAACATAGACATGGTATGATGTGTTGGTTTATCTGGAATATTTTCAACCGGTACACCCCAAATTTTAGCTGCAAAGGCTCTGTCTTTTTCATTCGCTACTAATCCTTTTGGCAATTTATGGGTAAAAGTACCAACTTCTCGGGCTGTACCGCACGCACTTGGTTGACCTGTTAATGAAAACGGACTATTACCCGGTGAAGAAATTTTTCCTGTTAACAAATGTATGTTGTAAATAAGATTATTCATCCAAGTACCTCTGGTATGTTGATTGGGCCCCATACACCAGAATGATACTACTTTTTTGTTTGGATCGCCATATAAAGCTGCCATGTATTTGATGTCTCTAGCAGCTACTCCTGAATATTTTTCCACTTTTTCAGGTATATAATCTTCTAAAAATACTTTAAAAGCGTCAAAATCTATTTGTTCTGGTTCATCCTTAAATTTAAAATCATCGGTTAAACCATGACCTATATTTGTTTTTCCTTTTTGAAATTTACAATTGGTTTCTACAAAGTTTTTATTAACCCAATTATTTTTGATAATCTCATAACAAATTGCATTGGCAACAGCTAAATCGGTTTGAGGTTTGAATAAAATTGATTTATCGGCAGCATTACTTGTACGTGTTGTTCTTGTTGCAAAATCGATAATTTTAATGCCTCTTTTTTGACGTTGATCTAACATTCTAGAAAACAATACCGGATGCATTTCTGCCATATTATTTCCCCACAATACAAATACGTTAGCATAATCAATATCTTCATAACAACCCATTGGTTCATCCATCCCAAAAGAAGTCATAAAACCGGTTACTGCACTTGCCATACATAGTCTAGCATTGGCTTCAATGTTATTGGTTCCTATACATCCTTTAAATAATTTGGACGCAATATATCCATCAGGAATAGCCCATTGGCCAGAACCATAAATTGAAACAGCATCTTTTCCATGATTTTTAATAGTTTCACTCATTTTGGATGCTACCAAATCCAGTGCTTCTTTCATAGAAGTTTCTACAAAGACCCCATTCTTTTTAACTAAAGGTTTTTTTAGTCGGTCTTTACCATAAAGTGCCATTACCGAATGATACCCCTTAACACAAGCAAGTCCTTTGTTTACAGATGATCTTGGGTCTCCCTTTACTGCTACTGCTTTACCATTGGAGATTCCTATTAAAAGACCACATCCTACACCACAAAACCGGCATGGTGCTTTTTTCCAGTTTAAATTATCTTCTGTTAAATTTACTTGTTGTTCTTCAGCAAAAACAATTCCAGGAAACAAACTAACAGCTGAGACTACTGCTGCAGATGTTGCCATTTTTTTTACAAAAACTCTACGATTTAAATTTTGTGTAAACATATATTATCATCAATTTTAATTGGAAATTTCTTCATCACTAAAGCCAGAAACTAAGGTCAAATGTTTTAATTCGGGCATATTAACAATTGTTTCATAAATCATTTTATCCTCATCTTCTGAAAAGGTATCTGTAACAACAATAAATATTTCTTCATTAATAGCGAGGTTTAATTCGCATGAATCTAAAGCTTTTATTTTCATTATCAATTCATTACGCTTTCCATCTACCGGGTATGCTATGTAACTTTTTATTGGCATTTTCTTTTTTGTCGCAATGTAAAAAATAATTTCATTATTTTAATACCTTTTTATCTTTTATTAAATAATTTAAATCTATTCTAAATAATTACAAGTCAACTATCATTAAGTTACATTACTTATTTTTGTTTAAAAAATTACATTTTGGATTATCAGTTAATTATAGACTTAACTACTACCTACTGGTGGTTGGTTTTGTTATTTTTGTTTGTTGCAATATTGTATTCTTCTGTAGGTTTTGGCGGTGGATCGAGTTATTTAGCTTTGTTAGCATTAACTACTCTTTCTTTTACTGAAATACGATCAATTTCTTTGATGTGCAATATTGTTGTAGTTATAGGAGGTACACACATATTTGCACGAAGTGGTCATTTTAACTGGAAAAAAATAATTCCGCTCGTACTTTTTAGTGTTCCGATGGCTTTTATAGGTGGGTACCTAAAAATTAGTCAATCTTTATTTTTTATTCTATTAGGATTTTCATTGTTGATTGCTGCATTATCGATGTTTTTTAATTTTAAAAACAAGGTTGAATCTGATGAATTTTATCAAAAAAGCAGTGTAAGAGATGTTTTTTTTGGAGGAGGTATTGGATTACTATCTGGTATGGTAGGAATTGGTGGTGGAATTTTTCTTGCTCCGCTACTCCATTTAACCAAATGGGATACCTCTAAAAAAATTGCTGCAACTGCCAGTTTTTTTATATTAGTCAATTCTATTTCAGGTTTGCTGGGACAAATTACCAATCCTGAATTCAGCATTAATTATGAATTAACAGGTATTCTATTGGTTATTGTTTTTATAGGCGGACAAATAGGTTCAAGAATCGGAGCACAGTTGGTTTCTCAGTTATTTTTAAAAAGAGCAACAGCTATATTAATTGCCTATGTGGCCATTACTATTTTAAATAAGTATTTTTTTTAAAAGTACTTCTTCTTTAACCAAAACGAAACTCTTACTAAAAGGATAAGTGCCGGCACTTCTACCAAAGGACCTATAACACCCGCAAACGCTTGTCCGGAGTTTAAACCAAAAACAGCAATGGCTACTGCAATTGCCAACTCAAAATTATTTCCTGCTGCCGTAAATGCAACAGCTGCTGTTTTGTCGTAAGTAGATCCCATAGCTTTGGTGGTAAAAAAACCAATAAGAAACATAATAGCAAAATAAATTAATAACGGAACTGCAATTATTAAAACATCCATTGGTATTTCAACAATTAATTCTCCTTTTAACGAAAACATCACTACAATGGTAAATAATAAAGCAATTAAGGTTAACGGAGAAATCGTTGTAATAAATTTTGTGGTGTACCATTCTTCTCCTTTAAATTTTACTAAAATCAATCTGCTTAAAATACCTAAAACAAATGGTATTCCAAGGTAAATTGCTACACTTTCTGCAATTGTAGCGATTGAAATATCAACAATTGCACCTGCAAAACCAAAATACGGAGGAAGTACTGTAATAAATAACCAGGCATAAAAACTATAAGCAAATACTTGAAAAATACTGTTTAAGGCCACCAATCCGGCACCGTATTCACTACTACCTTCTGCGAGGTCATTCCAAACTAAGACCATAGCAATACAACGAGCTAAACCTATTAAAATTAAACCTACCATATATTCGGGATAATCTTGCAAAAATGTTAGTGCTAATACAAACATTAATATGGGTCCAATTACCCAATTTAACACCAATGAAATTGATAATATTTTTACATTTTTGAATACTTTAGGTAAAAGTGCATAATTTACTTTAGCCAGAGGTGGATACATCATTATAATTAATCCTATAGCTATAGGAATATTGGTGGTACCACTACTCAATGAATCAATTAGCGTAGGAAATGAAGGAATAAAATAACCAATACCAATTCCAAACGCCATTGCTAAAAATATCCATAGGGTTAAATAACTATCGAGAAAACTTAATTTTTTCATCTTGTTGAAGTTAAAATGTTATAAAGTTGTAAAGTATTTATGTTAAATTTTAGAAGTTAAATTCATAATTCAAAAACGAAAATTATTTATTTTATCTGTGAAAAAACATACAACATTTCTGTTGCTATTTGATTGCTGCATTCTCGGTATTTTTCTGCTTGCAAAGGAGTATCATCAAATTTCTTTGGGTCTTCATATTTTACAGGAATACGTTTTTCAGCCCCAGAAATAAATGGACA
>JAGXRT010000073.1 GCA_018335575.1 Bacteroidota bacterium
CTAAAAGAGAGTAGTATCCATAACTATGCTTATCGCCTGAGGAGATAAGCGTTTTTAGCAAGCCGTTCAGATAGCCCGAATATTCATTCTTGTATTCGGGTAAACTTAATAGCTTTGGGTCCTTCTTGCCGTATAAGTTTACCACTATTAACATATCATCTTTTTTGCGAGCTACAAAGTCAATGGGTATCGGATTAAGTACTCCTCCATCCACCAGTATGGTATCTTGGTACTTTACCGGTGTAAAAACAGCCGGGATGGCCACGCTTGCCCTAGCGGCATCGTAAAAACTGCCCTGGCTGAAAACCACCTCTTTCCGGTTGATGATGTCGGTGGCAATGGCCGCAAAAGGAATAGGCATATTTTCAATGTTCATATCGGGGATAAAGGATTTCATTTTGTCGAATGCGCGCTCTCCCTTAATCAATCCTTGGCTGGTAAGGGTAAAATCCATAAAGCCCCACACATCCCTGATATTGAATGAGTTTACCCATTGGGTATATTCTTCCAACTTCCCCATGGCGTATAGCCCCCCTATTACTGCTCCTATGGAAGAACCCGAAACAGAAGTTATCTTAAATCCTTGCCTTTCGAGTTCAGTGATTACACCTATTTGGGCAAGCCCTCTAGAACCGCCGCTAGACAAGACCAACGCAACTGATTTTTGCATACTGCTAATTATTGAACTAGTTTCCTTACTGTAAATTCATCATTTGATAATCCGGTGTCATATTTCACATCCGACATCTGCATTTTTGTCTTGTGGTTCTTTTTCAGGTCGGTCATTTCAATTTCCGAAGCATTCCAGTAATTTCCTATTTGTTTATATGTGTATTTTGCTACTTTAACTTTATTCCCTCCTTTATCATAGTATTCCATAACTTCAGGATAAAAGTCATTTTTATTTATGTGTACTATTACTTTTAAGTAGTCAGAATTGCCATTGGGTGTCAGTTCAAGGACATAAACCTTATTTTCTGTTTTTGATATTTTTGGGTTGTACTTTATCGAATATAAGATTGATTCCATATCATCGTAAGAAAAATCGGTACCGGCAAAATTTTGATTTTTAGCACTAGATGCAATTCGTCTTTCTTTTCCAAAAGCCGGCAGGTACATATACATCACATCGTTTGGAAGCGACAGTACGGCTATGCCTGACTGGGAAGCTGGTGATGTAAATCGAAACATTCGCTTATCAGTACCTTTTTGTATGATGCTTGCTTCACGGGTTTCCTGTTTCCCTGCTTTGTCGATAAGGATTATCTTATTTTTCCCGGTCATGTCTTTGGGCGAGTACATCACATCGTCCATATTTTTTAAAATGCTTGTGGCATCCTGTGCATTTACGGTAAAAACACTTCCGGCTCCGATTAAAACGGTTAATACCGCTGTTCTGAAATTTACTTTCATATTCTTAAATTTTAATTATTAATGATTATTCGCAATTATTTTTCTTTTTCTGTTTGCAAGAATAAGGATTACAGGCAGCAATGTAAGCGCACCAAAACCTGAGCCGAACATGCTGATAGCCACCAATAGTCCAAAGTTTTGCAACGGTACCAGTTGTGAAAAAAGAAGCACCAAAAAACCTGCAGAAACTGAAAGGACATTGATAACAACGGCCTTACCGCTTGACAGAATCACTTTTTTTATAGAACTTTCTGCATCACCGTTTTCTTTAAGGTAATGATTAAACCCTGTAATTACATGAATAGAATAATCAATACCTATTCCGAGCGCGATGCTGGCTACGAGTACAGTGGCTATATCGAGCGGTATGCCTGTAACCCCCATAAATCCGAACAAAACAACAATAGTTGCAATGATTGGTACGGCTGCAAAAATTCCTTTTGAAATGGACTTAAGTATGACACCAACGATGATAATTACCAAAACAATGGCTATCATCAAGCTATTATACTGACTACTAATAAGGCTATTATTCAGTTTTACGTATACCGACGGCATACCCGTCAATTCAATACTGTAATTGTTGCTTTGGTTTTCTTCAATAAATTGGGCCATCCTCCGGGTGAAAGACTCTATTTTATTGCTTTCAACCGATGCAAATTTTGATTGAATAATACCTTTTGTAAGTTCATTATTGACCAACTGTGGCATCACCTCCTGACCATCGAGCAAAAACCACAATTGCTCAATCTTTGCCTTATCATCGGGAATATTTTTTCCTTCGCCCATGGCATCGTTCATTTGTTCAATAAGGTCGGCCACCGATTGGGCAACGCTCACGTTGGGGTCCTGTTTCATGAACTGCTGGGTTTTCATCATCATTTTCAAAACTTCCGGACTTTGAATGTCGCCCTCAAACACGATGAATATGGGCAACGAACCACCAAACTTTTGTTGCATAATATCTTCGGCCACCCTTGTCGGGTTGTCTTTTTTGAAATAATCGGCCATATTTACGCTGGTTTCTATTTGGAAAATTCCGAAAACAAATACCAACAACAAAACTATCCATGCCGATAAAGTATATTTGGGATGCCTGAATAATAATTGAGAAATGGGCAATAATATTTTATGGGTCAGTATCGTCTTTTTTTCAGCATTTTCAACTGTATTCTTTTTATTGTACAACGACAGTGATGATATAAGGGCCGGGACAAAAAATATGGAAAGTATCAAAGCGATAAGTGTACCAATGGCCGTGAAAATACCAAAGTCTTTTATCATGGTAAGATAGGCTCCAAAAACAAACGATACAAATCCGATAGCGGTTGTAACAGCAGCTAAAAGAACCGGTATGGTAATATACACCATTGCCTGTATCAGAGCTTGTTTCTTGTCTTGAAGATAAATGTTGTTAATACTGTTGAGTACATGAATGGTATAGGCACTGCCAACCGCAAGGAGCACCACCGGTATTATATTTGAAATAATAGTGAGCTCATACCCCATTACCGACATCAATCCCAATGTCCAAATAACAGAAATTCCGGCAGTTAAAAGAGGAAGCACGATGCCTCGGGTAGTTTTGAAACTTAAAAAAAGGATGATAGCAATTACCAAAAACACAAACGGTATTAGCCAAACAATATCTGATACAATCAAATCGTTGATATCGTTCATCATCATGGGAAGTCCGCCATAGTAGAGTTTTTCGGGAATATGGAGGCTTTCAATTTTTGATTTTATTTCTCTGGCAACTTGCTGGTTGTCGGCTTCGGGCAAAAGCGTAAACATGATGGCAGTAGCCGTGCCATCGTTTGATACCACAGCTCCTTTGTACATTTCTTTTGAATAGACATACGATTTCAGGCTGTCTAGTTGTTGTGGCGTTGTTGGAAGGTCATATTCATCCACCAATTTCCCGATTTCGATACCCCATTCGGAACTCTTGATGTCGAGTACATTAGTGAGGCTGGTTACGGTTGAAACCCCTTGTGTATATCGTACGCTATCGGTAATGGTTCGGATACGCTCCAGCACCTCGGCATTAAAAATATCATCGGTTTCTAAAACAATCATTCCCATATCGTTGCCTCCAAATTCGGTACCAATGTTTTTGTATAGCCGTGCGGTAGGGTCGTCATCGGGTAACGAGCTTATTATGTCTGCATTTATATGCAGTTTAGTTATCTGAAAACCTAA
>JAGXRT010000074.1 GCA_018335575.1 Bacteroidota bacterium
CAATAGCACTTTTCCCTTTTATCAGTTGATTGTTTCGCATTAAGACCGCATTTTCATCGGCATAAAATATAAACGCTTCAGCAATACCTTTTTCTTTAGCCATTTTAGCAAAATTTAATTCTGTAACTCTCACTTCATTTTCTAGTGCTTCCATTGTGTTTTTTGGTTTTATTGTACAGTTTATGAATAGTAATACTATTAAAAAATATAAAATATTAGTAATTGTTTTCATAACTATTTATGGATTTAGCGATGTGATTTATAATATCATTCGTATCTGTTTTCCAATCAAACCAAGTTATTTCCTCATCTTTTCTAAACCAAGTTAATTGCCTTTTAGCAAATCTTCGGGTATTTTTCTTTATTTCAGAAATAGCAAAGTCCAAGGTGATATCATCATTTAAATATTGAAACAATTCTTTATAGCCAACTGTCTGTAGGGCATTTAAATCTTGAAAATTTGAAAGATTTTTAACTTCATTTAATAAACCGCATTGCATCATAATATCCACACGTAAATTTATTCTGTCATAAATAATTTTACGATCTGCCATTAAGCCAACTTTGATAGGTATAAAATCTCTAACTTTATTAGATTGTGACAAATAGTAGGAGTATGGTTTACCTGTACCAATACATATTTCAAGTGCTCTGATAACTCGATGTGTATTTTGAATTTCTATAGTTTGATAGGTTGTTTCATCCAGATTTTTCAATTTAGTTTGTAAGTAAGCCAATCCAAATTGCTCTAAATCAGCTTTTAACTGTATTCTGGTAGATTTATCTACTTTTGGAAAATCATCCAGTCCTTTTAATAAAGCATCAACATACAATCCGCTACCACCAACTAAAACAACTATATCAAATTTTCGATACAGTTCATTTAACAACTCTAAGGCATCTTTTTCAAAATGCCCAACACTATAATCTTCAAAAATTGATTTATTTTGTATAAAATGATGTTTAACGGCACTTAATTCATCAAGAGATGGAACTGCTGTTCCTATTTTCATTTCTTTAAAAAACTGTCGCGAATCTGCCGATAGAATTTCTGTTTTAAAATGTGAGGCAATCGGAATACTTAAGGCTGTTTTCCCAATAGCTGTTGGGCCAACAATTGTTATTAAATACTTATTTTTCAAGCTTGCTTTCTCATTTTATACCCACAATTATAACAAAATTTGGCATTGTCTTTATGGTAATCTGAATTACATTGTGGACAGTGGTTAGTGTTTTCATCCTGATGTGCTGCATTTAACGCCATTTCTGCGCTTACAATTCCAGTTGGAACAGCAATAATACCATAACCAATGATCATGACAATGGATGCTATTACTTGCCCCAAAGGTGTTTGTGGTGCAATATCTCCATAACCAACGGTTGTAAGGGTAACAATTGTCCAATAAACACTGGTTGGAATACTTGTAAAACCATTTTTAGGTCCTTCTACCAGGTACATTACAGTTCCGAGTATAAAGGATAATATAATTACGGTTAATAAAAATACCATAATTTTTGGCCTGCTTTTTCTCAGGGCTATTTTTAAGCGATTTGCTGCCCATACAAAGTTCATCAACTTTAAAATTCTAAAAATTCGCAGTAAGCGTAAGGCTCTTACAGCTACCAAATAGTGGGTCCCTACTAAGAAAAGTGATAAATATTTGGGTAAGGTAGATAATAAATCGATAATACCGTAAAAGCTGAAAATATATGTTTTGGGCTTTTTAACTGCAATAATTCGGGCAATATATTCCAAGGTAAACAAAATGGTAATTATCCACTCCGATACGTCGAAAAAATTGTGGTATTTTTTATCGTAATATTCAATACTTTCGAACATTACCAATACAATACTTATTAAAATTACCCATAACAAGATAACGTCAAATAGTTTTCCCAAGGGTGTATCAGCTTCATAAATTATTTCGTGAAGTTTATGTTGAATTTCCTCAAATTTATTTTTTGGCTTCATAGAATTAAATACGAGTTAGTTTGAGGTGTTTAATCTAATTATTTTTTCAACTCGATTCTTAATTAAATGATCTTTAATGATATTTCGAAGTTGATTGGTGTTTTCTAATGGCGTAATTAAATTTTTGAGTACTTCTATATTGTTAATTTGATAGGCTAACTCTATATAAGCAAAACCTTGTAATTCGTTGTTTTCGATTAGAATAACCGATTTTTCGCTGATATTTCTTCCCTTATTAACTATTAAAAAATCATCGTTTCCAAAAAATACTTTTTTAGAATGATTTAAGATTCTCTTGTTGTAAATTGGTTTGTTATTGGTAATTTCCAAGTAATGTTTGATTGATGCAACTAATTCATTTCCTGTCTTTTCAAATGAAATTGAATGTACATTTTTTTGAATTAATATACTTGTTTTTGTTTTTTGTAATAGTAGGGTCGTTACTTTTTTCTTAATGTTTTTACTCTTACCTATATAAATTAAATCGCCTTGGATATTATGCAAATAAAACAAACCCGATTCTGAAGGCAACGGATCTACCAGTTTTAAAAAATCAAGTTTTAATATTTTAACATCTTCTTTTTTAAGCGCTTCCAATAAGATCTTTTTTTCAACATCTCTATCTAATAAAATCTTAAACAGCTTTACTGTTGCCATGGCATCGCCATTGGCTCGATGGCGTTCTAAAATGGGTATTCCTATGGATTTGCATAATTTTCCTAAACTGTACGATTGCTGGTCAGGAATCAGCTTTTTACTCAATCCAACAGTACAAAGTGTAGTTCGATGATAATCAAAACCTAAACGTCTAAATTCTGTTTGTACTACCCGATAATCAAAAGCAACATTATGCGCTACGAATACGCAATCGGCTGTTATTTCGATTATTCTTTTCGCAATTTCATAAAACTTTGGTGCATTTTTAACCATGGAGTCTGTAATCCCTGTTAAATTTGAAACAAATGGATCAATTTTACGCTCAGGATTTACTAAACTTATAAATTTATCAATAACATGTTCGCCATCAAATTTATAAACAGCAATTTCTGTAATTCCTTCTTCGTTAAATTTACCACCACTGGTTTCTATGTCTAAGATTGCATACATCGATTAAAATCTATAGGTAACGTTCTCCAAATATAGCACTTCCCACTCTAATTAAGGTACTACCCTCATCAATTGCTATTAAATAATCGCTACTCATACCCATTGAAAGGCACTTAAAATTTGGATACACAGCTTGTAATTTATGATAAAATCTTGCAAGTAACTTAAACTCTTTTCTAATTTGATGTTCATTATCTGTAAAGGTTGCCATTCCCATCAGACCTATAATATTAACATTTTGGAGGTTTTTAAATTCTGGGCTCTCTAATAAAGCAACAATTTCATCCTGGTCAAAACCATATTTTGTTTCCTCTTCAGCAATGTAAACTTGTAATAAGCAATTAATAATACGGTTATGTTTTTTGGCTTGCTTATCAATTTCTTTCAGAGTAGAAAACTTATCAATTCCGTGTATTAAATGAACATATGCTGCCATATATTTTACTTTATTGCTTTGTAAATGACCAATCATATGCCAACGAATATCTTTAGGAAGTAGTTCGTATTTGGCTGTCATTTCCTGTATTTTATTTTCTCCAAAATCTCTTTGACCAGCATTGTAGGCTGTTAAAATTTCATCAACCGATTTTGTTTTGGTAACTGCTACAAGCGTTACATGTATAGGAATTGATTTTAAAACTGCTTGTAAATTGTTTTCAATACTCATATTTTTTTAACATGTGAGAGTAACAAATTTATAAATTTATGTTGACTTTAGTTTATAAAAAAGGGTAGTACAAAATTATACTACCCTTAAATTGTAAATAAAACTATTCTTAATCCAAGGTATGAATTACCAAACCACTTCTTAATTTAGGTTCGAACCAGGTGGTTTTTGGAGGCATAATATTATCAGTATCAGCAATATCCAACAATTGTTTCATAGAAACCGGATATAAGGCAAATGCTACTTTCATTTCGCCACTATCTACCCGTTTTTGTAATTCGCCTAATCCGCGAATTCCGCCCACGAACTCAATACGTTTATCGGTGCGTAAATCCTTAATATTAAAAATTGGTTCCAAAACAGATTTTGATAAAATTGTCACATCCAATACTCCAATAGGGTCATTATCATTGTAGGTTCCTTCTTTTGCTGACAACGAATACCATTTGCCGTCTAAATACATACTCATGTTGTGTAAACAACAAGGTTTGTAGATCTCAGTTCCTTTTTCAGTTACAATAAAATCTTTAGTTAATTTCTCAACTATTTCTGCTGCTGTTAAACCGTTTAAATCTTTCACAACTCTGTTGTAATCAATAATTTGCAATTGATTGTCTGGGAAATGAACTGCTAAAAAGTAATTGTAATTTTCTTTTCCTGTGTGATTTGGATTGTTGTTTTTTTGTTCATTTCCAACTAAAGCAGCTGCAGCTGTACGATGATGTCCATCAGCAACATAGGTAGCAGGTATTTTTGAAAACAACTCCAATAATCTAGCAATGGTAGCATCATTATCAATTACCCAAAAGTGATGACCAAAGCCTTCATCGGCTATGAAATCATATACAGGAGGGTTGTTATTTACAACGTCTTCAACAATTGCATCAATTTCAGGCACTGCACGGTAAGAAAAGAAAACTGGTTCGATATTAGCGTTGTTAACACGAACGTGTTTCATTCGGTCTTCTTCTTTATCCGGACGTGTTAATTCGTGCTTTTTGATGATTCCATTCATATAATCTTCTACACCAGCCGCACCTACTAAACCGTACTGCGTTTTTCCATTCATAGTTTGTGCATAGATGTAAAGGCACTCTTTTTCATCCTGAACCAACCATTTTTTATCGATAAAAGATTGAAAATTTTCTTTGGCTTTTAAATAAACTTCTTCCAAATGTTCATCAGTTCCAGCAGGAAAATCTATTTCTGGTTTTGTAATATGCAATAATGAATATGGATTACCTTCTGCTTCTATCATTGCCTCTTCTGAATTTAGCACATCATAAGGTCTTGCAGCAATTTGCTTCACCAAATTTGCAGGAGGTCTAAATCCTTTAAATGCTTTTAATATTGCCATGTCTCAATGTTTAAAATTTATGTTATTTTTTGTTAAAGTGTTCAATTATTTGAATGGCTAATTCTTCTCCAATTCGTGCCTGAGCTTCTTTAGTAGCCGCGCCAATATGAGGAGTTAGCGATAAATTTGGATGCATTAGCAATTGGATTGGTGGTTTTGGTTCGTTTTCAAAAACATCCATTGCAGCACTCGCCACTTTACCGCTTTCAATAGCTTCAATTAATGCATTTTCATTGATAACTCCACCACGGGCTGCATTAACAATTGAAACCCCGTTTTTCATCATGTTAAATTCATCGGTAGAAATTACATATTCTTTTTGTTTAGGTACGTGTAATGAAATAAAATCAGCGTTTTTTAAAACTTCTTCTTTAGATACCGTTTTAATATTAAATGTGACTTTTTGCCCGTCAAAAAATTTTAAGGTTAAATCTGTTTCTTTAATATAGGGGTCATAAGCCATTACTTTCATTCGATTTCCTAAAGCAATTTTAGCTGTAGCCTGACCAATTCTTCCAAATCCTAAAATACCAATCGTTTTACCAGTTAATTCTTTTCCACCGGCATAAGCTTTTTTAAGCACATCGAATTTGGTATCACCCTCTAAGGGCATATTTCTGTTAGAATCGTGTAAAAAACGTGCCATACCGAACAAGTGTGCAAAAACCAATTCGGCTACCGAATGCGAAGAAGCATCGGGCGTATTAATTACTTTAATTCCTTTGTTTCTGGCATATTCTACATCAATATTATCCATACCAACGCCACCACGTCCTATTAATTTCAACGAAGGACAAGCATCGATCAATTCTTTGCGAGCCGTTGTTGCACTACGCACTAAAAGCATATCAATTTGATGTTCATTGATATAGTTAATTAATTGATCTTGTGGAACTTTGGTTAAATTAACGCTAAAACCAGCAGCTTCTAAAGCGATTACTCCGCTTGTTGCCATTCCGTCATTTGCTAATATTTTCATAGGTTTCTAATTATAATTGTTTCATTACATCAACCAATACTTGTACACTTTCGAGCGGTAAGGCATTGTATATGCTTGCTCTGTAACCACCTACAGAACGGTGTCCTTTTAATCCTTCAATTCCTGCTGCTTTCCATAAAGAATCAAATCGTTCTTTTTTGGATTCATCAGCTAAATTAAAGGTAACATTCATAAACGAACGGTCTTCTTTGGCAGCAAAACCAATAAAGTTTGGATTGCTGTCTATTTCAGCATATAGAATTCTTGCCTTTTCGTTGTTAATTTTTTCAATGGCAGCAATTCCTCCCATATCTTTTATCCATTGTAATGTTAGCATTGATGTATACACAGCAAAAACCGATGGAGTATTGTACATACTTTCTTTGGCTATTTGGATTTGATAATCTAACATGGATGGAATGGTACGACCCGATTTTCCAAGAATTTCGTCTTTTACAACAACTAAGGTTGTACCAGCAGGTCCCATATTTTTTTGTGCTCCAGCATAAATTAAATCAAATTTACTGAAATCCAATTCGCGTGAGAATATATCCGAACTCATGTCGCAAACCATTAATGTTGGCGATACAGGAAATTCTTTAATCTGAGTACCAAAGATGGTATTGTTGGAAGTACAGTGGAAATAATCTGCGTCAGTAGGAATTTCAAAATTTTTAGGAATGTAATTATACCCTTTATCTTTTGAACTTGCTAAAACTTCGGTAGTTCCAACATATTTTGACTCTTTTATAGCTCCTGATGCCCATGTACCAGTGTCTAAGTAGGTAGCTTTTCCATTTACTTTTAATAAGTTATACGGTACCATTAAAAACTGTAAACTTGCACCACCTTGTAAGAAAATAGCTGAATAACCTTTGTTTTCTAAACCCATTAACTCTAAAACCAACTTTCTGGCTTTGTCCATTACATCAACAAAAGGAGCACTTCTGTGTGAAATCTCTATTAATGAAAGTCCAGAATTATTAAAATTTAATACAGCTGCTGCAGCTTGTTTAATTACTTCTTGAGGCAGTATACTTGGTCCTGCACTAAAATTATGTTTTTTCATGATATTACAAATTAGACTACAAATTTGCCTATTTTTTTCAAATTAATGAAATTAAAAGGCAAAAATATTAAGTTAATTTCAATAAGAAATCGATAGTATCAATTCCATCTGCATAATCCCATAAATCAGGACTTTGCGTAGAGCCAAATGGTATTGCATATTGAATTTTTTCACTGCTTACAATACATTGCAATTGTTCTGAATTTGCTGACAGTTTAATAGCTAGTTCAGCCAAGGTATCATAATATTCATAAAACAAGGTTGCAATAGGAGAAGTGTATGAAAAATCTTCCTTTAACAATAAGAAACCGTTATCCAAAATAGGAAATAAACTCATTAAATACACTGCTTTGTTGTAATCATAATTGTTGCTGTATTTTTTATAATTGAGCAGGTTTTTATAGGTATCAATAGCCTTAAAAAATTGATCAAAATTGTAGTTTTTTGGCACAAAAATCTTGGAAACACTCCTGCAACCTAAACCAAAATACTGAAAAATATCGTTGGCAAGTAATGTTAATTCTTCTTCTGTTTCTTTTCCGGTTAAAACAGCAACAGAGTTTCTATTTTTTCTGATGATGTTTGGATATTTTCCAAAATAGTATTCAAAGTAACGCGCAGAGTTATTACTACCAGTGGCAATAACAGCTTCAAAATTAGTTAGTTTTTCTTCAGTAAATTCAACCATATTACAAAATTCAGGTTCAATTTTTATGAGGTATTGAATTAAAATTGGTAAAATTTTCTTGTCATTTGATGCCAATTTAACCAATGCTTTGTTTCCAGTTATTAAAACCGAAAGTAAATCGTGAAATCCTACCAACGGAATATTACCCGCCATAATTAAACCGATTGTTTTAGGTTTATTATCATTCGTAAAATTATAATTACCTGTCCAATATGTTAAATTATCTAAAGTTAAACTTTCGCTCCAGCTCTGAAATGCCAACATTAAATTATCTAGAGTAAACCACGGATTGTAATGTTTTGCATGGGTTATTTCATCAGCCAATTGCTGAAAAAACAATTCGTTATACGCTACCGTTTCTTTTTTTGAAAAATGAGACTCGGTAAATTGACCCATAAACCTTCCTAGTTCTGAAAATGCAATTATACGCTGATGTAACTTCATACCATGGTATTTAAAATCAACAAATTTACATTAAAAAATGGAGACCTAGACTCATTTTTCCGTAGGTGGAATTGTAATTTAATTATAAACAGTACTTGGTTTTTAAAAGTGGCTCATAAACTTAGTTTCAATCGATGTCAAACAGAGATTTCCTATGCTTCCTTCGTGGGTATGATTGATATTTTTATCAGGGTTAAAGGTACCCGACAAAATTTCTGTACCTATTTTTTTGTAAGCATCTCTGAAACTCAATCCTTCCTTAACCAGTTTATTTAAGCTATCAACACTGTACATGTAATTATACATTGGATTATCTAAAATATCTTGCTGTATTTGAATGTGTTGCAACATGAAATTAGCCACTTCCAAATTATCTTTTAAGACATCTATTGCTTCAAAAATTGATGATTTTAACAGTTGAAAATCACGGTGATATCCACTGCTTAAATTAGTAGTTAGCATCATTATTTCTGCCGGTAAATTTTGTATTTTATTGCATCTAGCACGCATCAATTCAAAAACATCTGGGTTTTGTTTATGAGGCATAATACTTGATCCAGTGGTTAATTCTTTAGGAAAGCTAATAAAATTAAAGTTTTGACTCATATACAAGCAGCTATCTGTTGCAAACTTTGACAAGGTACCGGCCACAGCAGCTAAGGCAAAGGCGAGTGATTTTTCTAATTTACCTCTACTTAACTGTGCTGCAACTACATTGAATTTCATGGTTTCAAATCCAAGTAATTCAGTAGTCATAGTTCTATTGATAGGGAAGGATGATCCATATCCGGCAGCAGATCCCAATGGATTTTGATCCGCAATTTTATAGGCAGCATTTAACAAAATAATATCATCAATCAAACTTTCTGCATAAGCTCCAAACCATAATCCAAAAGATGAGGGCATTGCTACTTGCATATGTGTATATCCAGGCAATAAAACATCTTTATGTTCTTTACTTAATAGTATAAATGTATCAAATAATTGTTTTATTAAATATTTGATTTCGATAATTTCATCTTTGAAAAATAAATGTAAATCAACCAAAACCTGATCATTTCTTGATCGTGCTGTATGAATTTTTTTACCCGTATCACCAATCATTTGAATTAATTCATGTTCAATTTTACTATGGATATCTTCAAATGATTCTTCAATTACAAATTCACCTTTATCAATTGTATTTTTGATTTTTTCAAATGCATCTAACACATCATTTAATTCAGAAGCTGATAAAACACCAATAGCATGAAGCATTTTAGCATGAGCTATGCTACCTAAAACATCATATTTTGCAAGTTTTAAATCCAATATTCTATCATTACCAACTGTGTAACGCTCAACAATATTGTCGGTTGCGTAACCTTTATCCCATAGTTTCATAAAAGTATTTTTACAGAATTTTATTAAATAATTTGATGTATATATCGATACCTTCTTCGATTTCTTTTAAATATATAAATTCATTTGCACTATGCGAGCGAGTTGAATCTCCTGGGCCTAATTTTACCGACGGACAATTTAAGTGTACCTGATCTGATGAAGTAGGGGAGCCATAGGTTAATCTGCCAAGCTGAATTCCTGCTTGTACAAACGGATGTTCAACAGCAATATGCGATGAATTTAAATGCAACGATCTTGGAATTAGGGTACTTTTGGTGTTTACATTTAAAACTTCAAATACTTCATTATTGGTATAGCATTCATTTACTCTGATATCAATAACAAAATGACAATCTGCCGGGACAACGTTGTGCTGTACACCAGCATTAATTTGTGTTACGCTCATTTTAACTTTACCTAATATATCAGATACTTTTGGAAATTGAAAACTTCTTATCCAATTTATATCATCCATGGCATTGTAAATGGCATTTAAAGTATTTTCATGTGCAGCATGACCAGAAATACCGGATGCATATCCATCAACAACTAATAAACCTTTTTCGGCTATAGCCAAATTCATTTGTGTTGGCTCTCCTACAACTGCAAAATTTATAGATGGTAAAAATTGCAATGCACTCTTTAAACCATTTACACTTGAACTTTCTTCTTCTGCTGTAGCAGCCAAAATTAAATTGTATTTTAAATTATTATGATTATAAAAGTGTGCAAATAATGCCATTAAAGACACCAAACAACCACCGGCATCATTGCTTCCTAATCCAAATAGTTTACCATCCACCTCTTTAGCATCAAAAGGATTATTGGTGTATCCTTTGTTGGGTTTTACGGTATCGTGATGTGAATTGAGCAAAATAGTTGGTTTGTTAGGATCAAAATGTTTATTAAATGCCCAAATATTATTTTTATCGCGATACCATTCTATATTAAATCTATCCAACCAACTAATAATTAACTTTGCTGTTTCCTCTTCTTCTCCTGAAAATGAAGGTGTTTTAATTAACTCTTTAAGTAATTCAATGGCGCTATGATATAGTAAAGGATGATTCATAGTTACAATTCTAAAGTAGTATATGGCTGATTTTCTCTAGTAATAGATGCCGCATTTCCAATAATTACTTTTGATACGTTGTTTTTTAAAGCTCTAAAACAATTTTCTAATTTGGGCAGCATTCCTTTGTCAATAATTCCCAATGCTTTTAGTTCAGCATACTTAACCGAATTTATAAAAGGGATTACAGAATCTTCTTGTTTAATATTTAGTAAAACCCCTTGTTTCTCAAAACAGTAGTGAAGTTTTACTTCATAATTATTACTTAATGCAGATGCTAAATCAGCTGCTATAGTATCTGCGTTGGTGTTGAGTAACTGTCCCTTTCCATCGTGCGTAATGGCACAAAAAACTGGTAAAATGTCATTGTATAATAAAATTTCCAGCAACTGAGTATTTACGGTAACTATATCACCTACATACCCAAAATCAATTGGGTAACTTGCTCTTTTACTGCTTTCTATACTATTAGCATCTGCTCCTGAAAGACCTATAGCATTGCAATTCATTGCTTGTAACTGTGCAGTAATATTTTTATTAATCAAGCCCGCATAAACCATGGTTGCAATTTCTAAATCTTTTTCTGATGTAATGCGTCTACCCTCCATTAAAACTGGCTCTATTCCTAATTTTCTGCTTAACTCTGTTGCTTTTTTTCCACCACCATGAACCAGAATTTTTAATCCTTTTAATTTAGAAAAGTTACTTAAAAATGTATTTAATTGATTTGCATCATCTATTAAATTACCACCAATTTTTATGATGTGAAGCTTAGTTTTCATTTTTTAAGATTGATAATAAGACAGCTTGAGCTGCAAAGGTTCTGTTATTTGCCTGTTGTAAAACAATAGAATTTTCAGAGTCAATAACATCATCTGTAACTACTACATTTCTTCTTACCGGCAAGCAATGCATAAATTTACCATTTTTTGTCAAACTCATTTTCTCTTGTGTTATTGTCCAATTTAATAAATCAGGTGCAGTTTCACCATAATTATCATAAGACGACCAGTTTTTAGCGTAAATAAAATCGGCATTTTTAAATGCTTCGTCTTGATTGTGCGTTATGGTTACTCCTTGTGTAATTTCTGCCGAAAGATTAAATCCTTCAGGATTTGTAATTATTAATTCAACATCGTATCTCTTCATCCATTCAACAAATGAGTTAGGAACAGCTTGAGGCAAGGCTCTTGGATGTGGAGCCCAGCTTAGAACTACTTTCGGTGTTTTTGTTGTTTTGTGTTCTTTAATGGTTATTACATCAGCAAACGATTGTAAGGGATGCAAGGTTGCACTTTCTAAAGAAACTATAGGTACAGTTGCGTATTGAATAAATTTATTCAGTATTTTTTCCTGATAATCTTCGGATTTGTCCTTTAACGAAGCAAACGTTCTAACCCCAATAATATCGCAATATTGCGATATTACACCTGCAGCCTCTTTAATATGTTCTTGGCTACCTTGGTTCATAACAGCTCCATCTTCCATTTCTATAGTCCACCCATCCTGACTTACATTCATAATCATTACATTCATCCCCAAGTTTTCTGCAGCTTTTTGAGTGCTTAAACGGGTGCGTAAACTTGGATTAAAGAACAACAGTCCAATGGTTTTATTTTCACCATATTGTTTATAAGCAAATGGGGTTTGTTTTAGCTCTAAAGCCAGTTTTAAAAGGTTGTTAAGATTATTTACGTCGTTAACTGTTGTAAATTTTTTCATGATACCACTTGTTTTAGTGCGCTGATTAATGGCTTTATTTCTTCTATTGTTATTGATAATGGCGGTAAGATTCTAATTAAATTAGGATTGGATGAATCTCCGGTAAAAATGTGATGTTCATACAATAGCCTACTTCTAATATCTTTTATTGGAAAATCAAATTCTACACCCAACATCAGTCCTTTACCTTTTAACTGTTTAATTGATGTAATTGAGCTTAATTCTTCCATTAGGTAAGCATTTATTTCAACTACATTTTTAATTAAATCTTCATTCTTAATAGTATCTAAAACAGCAATTCCAGCAGCACAAGCCAAATGATTCCCTCCAAATGTTGTACCTAACATTCCGCTTGTGGCTTCAATATCAGGATGTATTAAAATGCCTCCAATCGGAAAGCCATTGCCCATACCTTTGGCTATACTTACAATATCTGCTTTAATATCAGCATGTTGATGCGCAAAAAACTTTCCACTTCTACCATAACCACTTTGGATTTCATCAAGTATCAAAAGAGTTTCGTACTGCGAGCACGATTTTCTTAAAAATGTAAGAAAATCATCAGATGGCATATCTAAACCACCTACCCCTTGTATACCTTCTACAATAACAGCTGCTACATCTCCATTTTTCAATTCATTTATTACGTGCTCTTTATTATTCATTTCTACAAAACAAACCGGAAAATTTTGCTTGTTAACAGGAGCAGAGAGTTTAGGGTAATCTGTTACATTTAAAGCAGCACCAGTTCGGCCGTGGAAACTTTTATTAAATGCGATTATCTTCCTTTTTCCGGTATGAAATGAAGCTAATTTAAGAGCGTTTTCATTCGCTTCTGCACCACTATTGCATAAAAACAGTTTATAATTATCATAACCGCTTTGTTGAGTTAATTTACTTGCCAACTCTTCCTGAATAGGCATCATTATTGAATTTGAATAAAATCCAATAAAATTAAGTTGTTGCGTTAGTTTTTGCACATACTTAGGATGCGTGTGTCCGATAGAAATAACTCCGTGTCCTCCATATAAATCGAGGTATTGTTGATTGTTTTCATCGTATAAATAAACTCCTTTTGCAGACGTTATGTTGATGTTGAATCTTGGATAAACATTAAATAATTTCATCTTTTAAAAATTTGAGGCTTTAAAAATTAGTCCGGTTGATTCGGGTAAACCAAACATTAAATTCATGTTTTGAATGGCTTGACCCGCTGCACCTTGCAATAAATTATCAATAACAACCGTAATCAATAATTTATTCCCTATTTTTTGGAGTTGAATTAGGCAGTTATTGGTATTGACAACTTGTTTTAAATTAATTGTTTTTTTGGTGATGTAAACAAATTCTTGATTTTTATAAAACTCTTGAAATAAGCTATAAACAACTGCTTCAGATAAGTTAGAATTTACATACATACTGGCAAATATCCCACGTGTAAAGTTTCCTCGCAATGGTATAAAATTCAGTTCGTTTTGAAATTCTTTCTGTAATGAAGTAATGCTTTCATTAATCTCGCCTAAATGTTGGTGATTAAATGGTTTATAAATAGATAAATTGTTTTCTCTCCAACTAAAATGTGTTGTGGCAGTATGTTCCTGACCTGCTCCCGTAGAACCCGTAAGCGCGTGAATATGAATATCGTTATTTAACTCATGATGTGCAGCCAATGGCAATAAGCCTAACTGAATGGCTGTTGCAAAACAACCCGGATTAGCTATATAATTTGCTGTTTTAATTCGTGCTTTATTTAATGGAATTAAACCATATACAAACTCTTTTCCGTTTAAAATAGCATTTTTTTGTAGCCTAAAATCGTTACTTAAATCAATTATTTTAGTATCATCTGAAAAATTATTTTCTAATAAAAACTTCTTTGAGTTACCGTGTCCCAAACATAAAAAAACCAAGTTGATATGATAATTAAGCTGATTTGTAAATGTTAACTTTGGATAATTAAATAAGTCTTCATGAATTTCAGAAACTTTTACTCCTGCTGAAGTATGACTGTAAAGAAAATCGATTTTTACAGCAGGATGATGTAAAAGACATCTTATTAACTCTCCGGCAACATAACCGCTGCTGCCTACTATTCCAACTCGTATCATAACTACTTATTTACGTGTTTAAATATTTGCATTGGATTGGCTAAAATTTTAGTAAACCCTTTTACATCGTTTCCTGTCCAATTTTTGTTGATTTCACCGTACTCGCCAAAATCAGAAGTCATTAAGTCATTTTCTGATTTAATGCCCTGTATCACAAATCGGTAGGGGTGCAATTCCATAAAAACCTTACCAGTTACATTTTCTTGTGATGCCTCTAAAAAGCTTTCAATATTGCGCATTACCGGTTCAAAATATTGAGATTCATGTATAAACATTCCATACCAATTACCCAATTGTTCTTTCCAGTACAGTTGCCATTTTGACAAGGTATGTTTTTCAAGCGTATGATGTGATTTGATAATAATTTGCGCTGCAGCTGCTTCAAAACCAACCCGTCCTTTTATTCCAATAATAGTATCACCTACATGTACATCGCGCCCAATTGCGTATTGACTGGCAATTTTTTCTACTTCTTGAATTATTTGCACCGGATTTAACTCTTTTCCATTTAAACTACACAGTTCACCTTTTATAAAACCCAACTCCAACAGCTGAGGTACTTCGTTTTGGAGTTGACTAGGAAATGCTGTTTCTGGTAGGGGCAAGTGGGAGGTTAAGGTTTCAGCACCCCCAACACTAGTTCCCCATAAACCTTTATTAATTGAATATTTAGCTTTTTCCCAGTTTTGTTCAACTCCTTGTTTTATTAGATATTCTATTTCCTCGTTTCTCGATAATTTAAGATCTCTAATAGGAGTCAAAATTTCAATTTCCGGAATTAGTAACTGAAAAACTAAATCAAATCGTATTTGATCGTTTCCAGCACCGGTGCTTCCATGTGCTATGTAACTTACCCCAATAGTTTTAGCATATTCTGCAAGTGCAATAGCCTGATAAATTCTTTCAGCACTCACAGACAGAGGGTAGGTATTATTTTTTAAAACATTGCCAAATATTAAATATTTTATGATGTGTTTATAGTATGCATCTGTTTGTTCAAGTGTGGTATGACTTTTAACACCCAAGATTTTGGCTTTATTTTCTATAGATTTTAATTCATCAAAAGTAAATCCACCAGTATTTACTATAGCTGAATGTACTTCCATACCTTTTTCAGTTGCCAAATATTTAACACAAAATGAGGTATCTAAGCCACCGCTAAAAGCTAACAATACTTTATTATTTTTCATTGTAAAGGATTTTAAAGAGTTTAGGAAATTTATCTGACACTTTTTGTATTCTAAGTTTTCGTTCTTTTAAAAAGGTTTTAAACGACTGCCATGCTTTCTTTTTTCCCTGTTCTGATAAAGGCTCTGGCACTGTAGATAAGTCGCATACCATACCAGAGCATAAACACATGGTTCTTTTGGTGCGTTGTAAAATGTCGTAATTAGTACAGCTTTCACATCCTTTCCAAAAGGTATCATCCTGTGTCAACTCAGAAAAAGTAACAGGTTTATATCCTAAGTCTGAGTTAATTTTCATTACTGCTAAACTTGTGGTTATCCCAAAAAGTTTGGCATTAGGGAATTTTGTTTTAGAAAGTTCAAATGTTTTTTGCTTTATAGCTTTAGCCAAACCAATATTTCGGTATTCTGGATGAACAATTAAGCCTGAATTGGCAACATATTTCTGTCCTTCCCAACTCTCAATATAACAAAACCCAATGACCTTATCCTGTACTAAGGCAATAACAGCTTTTCCTTCTTCCATTTTTAGCTGGATGTATTCGGGCTTTCGCTTAGCAATTCCGGTTCCTCTAATTTTAGATGATTCTTCCATCATTTGACAAATAATTGCAGCGTATCTGAAATGAGCTTCACCAGCTACAGTAATCATGTATGACATAATTAAATCTATTAATTAAGTTAAAAAAAATTCTATGAAAAATACGGGGAGAAAAGAGTACGGAACTCTTTTAATATAATTTACGCCCCAAGGCGGATCTGCCTATAAAAATGGGTTAAAAAACAAACAATTAAGGCAAAAACAACATTATTGTCTTTGCTTACTGATGGATAATATGTGTTTTGTTTTTTCATTTAAGGGTGCGAATATAAAACTTTTTTAAGTTTTTACAACTTATTTACTTTTTTTTAACAAGCAATTAAGTTTTTGAAGAAGTCATAAGTAATTTATTTAATTCGGTTAACTCATCCGAAGTTAAATAACGCCATTTCCCAACAGGTAAATCAAGTTTGACATTCATAATCCGGGTACGTTTAAGCTTTTTAACTTCATAACCAAGAAATTCACACATTCGTCTAATTTGACGGTTTAGTCCTTCAGTAAGTATAATTTTGAATTCATTATTTCCGGTTTTTTCAACAAAACATTTTCTTGTTTTAGTGCCTAAAATTGGGATTCCGTTACTCATTTTATTAATGAATTCAGGGGTAATAAATTTATCAACCTTTACATAATATTCCTTCTCATGGTTATTTCCAGCTCTTAAAATTTTATTAACCATATCTCCGTCATTTGTTAAAAAAATTAAGCCTTCACTTGGTTTATCCAGCCTGCCAATTGGAAATATACGTTTAGGATAATTAATAAAGTCGATGATATTATTTCTTTCTGATTTGACATCAGTTGTACAAACGATTCCTATGGGTTTATTTAAAGCTAAGTAAACAAAATCTGCTTTTGGTGGCAATATTAATTTGCCATCAACTCTAATTTCATCTCCTTCTTTAACTTTAGTTCCCATTTCAGGTACTTTTCCATTGATGGTAACCCTACCTTCTTCTATAAATTTATCTGCAGCACGACGCGAGCAAAAACCAACTTCACTTAAATACTTATTAATTCTAATTGCGGTATACTTTTCCATCAAATTAATCTTGAATTAATTTAATAGATAATTTATCATATTGATTTCCTGATTCATTAGCATAGATTTCATAAGTATAATTACCATCTTGCAAAACTGTTTCTCCCACATAATCTATGGGTTGCAATGTATACGTTCGGTTGTATATTTTTAGTTCAACAAAAGCATAACTGTATGCAAATTCAAAAATTTTATATACTGATTTTTGATTGGGTTCTAAATCGCCATAAAATTGTTGACCACCACTGGTATTAACCAAAATATCTGTCATTGTATAAGTGCTGCTATTTTTTAATCTTATTCGCACTGAGGTTTCATTATCTTCAGGAGAACACGCAATAAAATAAAAAACTAATATTACAATAGAGCCTAGAATGGTATGCAATAATTTCATTACGTTTTTCATGCAAAATTATGAATAATTTAGCATTTAAATTTATAATTAAAAACAGCCCTTTTAATGGGCTGTTTAGTAGTATTATAATCTGTTCACTTGCATTTTATACTGATTTAATTTTAACAATGACTGTTCAATATCATCAAGAATTGTAGCTTTTGTATTTTCAAAAGAACCTTTTAACTCATTAAATAAATTTGTATAATAGGTAATTCCTTCATTTAAATTAGCCATAAACGTATTCAAATATTTTGATTGTGCGCTATTTAATTCCTCTGTAGTTTCATCAATTTTAGACTTTAGATAATCTAAATATGCTGTCAACTCTTTAACAAATACATGTGGTCGATCATTTCTAGAAATTACATTTACTTTACCGTAAATGTGATGAACCATTTCTTTTAAACTTGTACTTTTAGAAAAATAGGCTATATTCGGACCGGGACAAACAGAAACTCCTGTTCCTTCAATTTTTGTATTTATATTATTGTTAATTAAAGCCGATGTACCCAAGCCTACACAAATACACGATTTATCAGTTATCTGATCAAACTTAGTATCGTACGTTTCTTTGTCAAGTTTTAAAGCATCTAACTCTTCGATTTTTAGAAGTTGATATTTCCGAGAAGCCGAACAAATGGCTTTTTCTGTAAATTCGGTGTTTGATATCAAGTATTTTTTTGGACACGGACTACCTGGCTTACCTTGTGCTATCCAATTTAATTTTTCTGCATCCTTAGAATTTCCTTTTAAACTGTTAAATGGAACTCCCAACGGAGATATATTACTCAAATACAAGTCGTCTTCAGTAGCATTGATTAATTTTTCCATGGTTAATTCATCGACATTGGTCGCTTCTGGAACCAACAAAAATGGAGATCCCCAACCAACAGCATCCAGTTTGTAATGATTTAATAAAAACTCATGTTCTTCAGCAGTACCTACACCGCCTTGAGCTGTAATTTTTAAGGCTAAAGTTTCTTTAGGTACGACAAGATTTTTTGATTGGAGTGTGGCTACCAAAATCTCATAGGTAGTATTGATTAATTCTTCTCTCTTATCTCTGAATTCAGCAAGAATTGGACCCATAAGATAGCCATCGGTTGCAAAAGCATGGCCTCCACAATTAAGACCAGATTCTATACGGTATTCTGAAACCCATAAGCCCTTTTTTGCTAGAAACTTACCTTGAATAATTGCCGATCGGTAATCACTCACTTTTAAAATTATTTTTTTCTTTATCATTCCGTCGCTAGAAGGGTAAAAGTCGCTGAACTGCTCAATATAGCTGTATAAACGAGGATTCATGCCTGCCGAAAAAACGATGGATGAATTTAAATTGCTGTTTGCAAAACCTCTTAAAGCGGCATGCGCATCATTAAATTCGGTTGGGAGCGAAACACCTTTACTAAAATTAACTTTATCGAGTTTGGTCATAATATTTACGTCAATTGAACCTTGCATCAGGTTTTTTTGAATCCATAATTTAAATTCCTCAAAATTGATGTGTTGCTCTTTAAAGCGAATAAATTCCTTCTTAATAGTAGAATAATCAGGAAGCATATCAAAATAGTGATGAAGTTCATGGCTAATTTCTGATTGAATATTTTTAAGTTCCTGAAATTTCTTTTCAACCTGGTTACTAACCAAATTTAAATATGCGGTGATGCGTTTTGCTCTGAAATCATCAATTTTATCAGATATTTCTTGATAAGGAAGTTGAAATTTCTCGCTGTACATTTTTCTCATTTTTTCAAACAAGATGTCATCAACCAATGAGATTACCGAATCGATTCCGTAATGCGATACTTTTAAAGGTGTATCAACGGTAAAACCAATACCCATAACAGGTATATGGAATGAATGTGCCTTTGTCATTTTCTAATTAAGTTTTAAGCTTGGCAATATATAGATAAATTAAAGACTAAGCAGAATAAGTATGTTAAAGTTTACTAAACAATTGACATTAATCTAAGGTTTGATTAGTCATTAATATTCTTAAAGCTTCATCCACATGACGGCTTGCTTGCGATTGTGAATTGAATGTATATATTACAATCCCTTTTTTATCAATTACATAGGTTACCCTGCCAGGAAGTAAGCCCCATAAATTAGTTGGAACCCCGAATAAGTTCCTTACCCGGTTTTCAGGATCACTCAATAGCAAGAAATTTAAACGGTATTTGTTTGCAAATTCTTTATGACTTTTTACCGATTGTGCACTGATACCAATAATTTCGGCGTCTGCTTTTTTAAACAATTCATACTGATCTTGAAAAGTACATGCTTGTTTGGTACAACCCGGACTATCATCCTTTGGATAAAAATAAATTACTAAGTTTTTCTTGCCCAACAGCTCATTAATATGCACCGTTTGATCATGTTGATTTTGCAATGAAAACAAAGGAACCGAACTTCCTACTTCTACTTTTGACATGGTTGTTTGTTTAATTTGATTATTCTGTTGACCCCATGCATAATATCCAATAAAAAGAAAAAGGTAAACACTTAAATAAAATCTATAAAAATTTCTCAATTTCAGGTATGAATTATTATGAGGGTATAAGTTTCCAAACAAGGCCTTAAGTTCTTTGAGAAAAATTGGTTTTATATTAATTTTCCAATCATTTGTTTGATAAACAATTTTTCTGAATTTACTACGATAATAGGTTAAAGGCAACCCCCAAAGTATGAATAAAATTAACCAAACATTGCTTTTTATAAAATCCAACACTAAATTTCTTTGGTTACACGTTTTGTGGCTTCCTGATAAATTAATGCAAAGGTTTCATCTTTCATATACTCGTTCAAAGCCGGTTGCATAGTTTTAACCTTTTCTGTGATTTCCAGCATTTTCTGATGATTCTCAAAGTTTTCTCCTTCGTTCTTCTTGAGTCGAATAATCTCTACAAATTCGTCCATCCATTTACCATATTGAGTCATAAACGCCTGTTGTTCATCCGTTAATTTTCGTATTTCGCGTTGATCAACGAAGGATGCAATAGCTGAATTACTCGTTAATGAAGTGCCTACCGTAAGACCTATATACTTTAAAAAATTTCGTCTGTTTGAATTGTTGCCTGCCATAATAGAATGCTGTAATGTATTATTATGGTAAGTTTAGAAAAAAATAAACTGATTAACTTGTAAAAGCAATCAGTTTAATTTATGGTTTAATAATAAAAATTCTATGGATTAAATTATTCTAAATTATTGATAACCTGCTTTAATTTTATTTGAACTTCAGATGCTATTTCTATTAAATTAGCATTGCTAACTGCTATCATAGAGGCATGTGGATCAACCGCAGCTACCTCGATCACCTTGCTGCCTTGTTCAATTACTACCACATTACACGGCAGAAAAACCCCTATTTTATCTTCGGATGTTAAGGCTTTATGCGCAAAATATGGGTTGCATGCTCCAAGAATTTTGTAGTGTTTAAAATCGATATTGATTTTATTTTTTAGAGTATTTTTAACATCAATTTCAGTTAAAACTCCAAATCCTTCTTTTTTTAGTTCTTCAGTTACTAATTGAATAACTTCATCAAAGTCTTTACTTTTAATTACTTTACTAAAATAATAGCTCATCCTTCCTTTATTTAAAATTGAATACTAAAGTTACTAATTATAATGCATTATCTATAATTTCCTGTACAATTTCTGGATTTAACAATGTGGTTGTATCTCCTAAATTATTAAATTCTTTTACAGCTATTTTGCGTAAAATACGACGCATAATTTTACCGCTTCGTGTTTTAGGCAATCCGCTGGTAAACTGAATTTTATCTAGCTTTGCAATTGGGCCAATGTGCTCAGCAATAATTTGATTTATTTCGATGCGCACATTGTCATGTACCCTTTTTTCTCCTGTTTCTTTTAAGATGACAAATCCATAAAGTGCGTTTCCTTTAATGTCGTGTGGATAACCTACTATGGCCGATTCTGCAACTGCAGGATGTTGATTTATAGCATCTTCAATTGGCGCTGTACCTAGGTTATGTCCCGATACAATAATCACATCATCAACTCTTCCTGTTATGCGATAATAGCCCACTTCATCGCGTAAGGCACCATCGCCTGTAAAGTACTTTTTCTTGAAGGTGGAGAAATAGGTTTCTCTGAAACGCTCGTGGTTTCCCCATATGGAACGTGCAATAGCTGGCCAAGGAAATTTAATACAGAGTCTTCCATCTACTTGATTTTCAAGAATTTCTTTTCCCTCTTTATTCATTAAAACAGGTTGAATGCCTGGAAGCGGTAGGGTAGCGTAAGTTGGTTTAGTTGGTGTGGCGAATGGTATAGGTGAAATTAAAATGCCACCTGTTTCTGTTTGCCACCAAGTGTCAACAATTGGACTGTGTTTTTTACCTACATTGTTGTTGTACCAATGCCAGGCTTCTTCGTTAATAGGTTCACCAACGGTTCCTAAAACTTTAAGTGAGGAAAGGTTGTATTTTTCTACATATTCCAGATTTTCTTTTGCCAGTGCCCTAATTGCTGTTGGGGCGGTGTAGAATTGGGTAATCTTGTGTTTTTGTACCACCTCCCAAAAGCGCCCCATATCCGGATAACTTGGTATGCCTTCAAACATTACGGTGGTAGCTCCATTCGCCAATGGTCCATAAATAATGTAACTATGACCGGTAATCCATCCGATATCAGCCGTACACCAGTATATATCATCTTCACGGTACTGAAAAACATTTTTAAAAGTATAGGCAGTATATACCATATATCCGGCAGTGGTATGAAGCATTCCTTTTGGCATGCCAGTAGATCCCGAAGTATATAAGATAAACAGTGGATCTTCGGCTTCCATAATTTCCATCTCACATGATTTTGAAGCCTTGTCTAATAAAGGTTGAATCCATAAATCACGGCCTTTTATCATCACCACTGGTGTTTTAGTACGTTTCACCACTAAAACCTTTTCTACACTCGGACTTTTTACCAAAGCATCATCCACGATCTTTTTTAAGTCGATTACTTTGTCACCTCTAAAAGATCCATCCGACGTAATAATCATTTTACAGGTACAATCGTTTATACGCGTTGCCAAAGCAGTTGAAGAAAACCCCGCAAATACCACCGAGTGTATGGCGCCTATACGGGCACATGCCAAGACTGCTACCGCTAATTCGGGTATCATAGGTAAGTAGATGCAAACCCGATCGCCTTTTTTAACACCTTGATTCCTTAGTACATTGGCAAACTGATTAACACGTTCGTACAATTGTAAATATGTTATTTTTTGAGCTTTTTCTTTAGGATTGTTAGGTTCGAACAAAATAGCTGTTTTATCTTTTCGAGTACTTAAATGCCGATCGATACAGTTTTCTGTAATATTTAACTGAGCTCCTTCAAACCACTTAATTTCGGGTTTTTTAAAATCCCATTCCAACACTTTATTCCAGCGTTTTCTCCAAACAAAATGTTCTTCTGCAATTTCTTCCCAAAAACTTTCTGGATTGCGTACTGATTTACGATACACTTGAAAATACTCTTCTAAATGCTTGATGTGGTAGTTACTCATAAAATTTGATTATTAATATTGTCGATAATTTATCGAATATAATAAAATTTTATAAAGTTGTTAATATACTTTAGTTACATTAAAGTTATTAAAAACAAAAATAAATGTACAATAGATTATTTGTAAAAAACGTCGTAGGCGTATCTAATAATCATTAAGGATACAATGATTAAAAATATAATTCTTACAAATGCATTACCGCGTTTTAAAGCCATATTAGCACCAATAACATTGCCAATTATATTGGAAATAGCCATTAAAATAGCGATTTCTAACAAATAATTTCCCTGTGAAATAAAAACAAGTAAAGCAGAAATATTTGTAAAACAATTAATAATTTTAGCATAGGCCGATGCTGTTACAAATTCAAATCCCAGAACAACAACAAAGCTGAGCACTAAAAAACTTCCGGTACCGGGTCCAAAAAATCCATCGTAAAAACCGATTAGTAATCCTAAGGAAGATCCATAAATCATTTGCTTTCTTTTACTGAGTTCTTTTGTTTTTAAAGCTCCTAAATCTTTTTTAAAATAGGTATATATTGCTATTAGTATTAAAATGATTAGGATAAGTGGCTTAAGCGTATCTGAATTGATAATACTTACTATTCTGGCTCCAACAAAGGATGCAATAAATGAACTAACAGCCGTTATCAATAATAAACTTACATCAATCCGAATGCGCTTAGCGTATTGAAAGGCTGCTA
>JAGXRT010000075.1 GCA_018335575.1 Bacteroidota bacterium
AACCTTGGTTAATTTGCTACTTTAAAAACAATTTTCTATTTTTAACACATTACAATTTAGCTGTTTATGAGCAAATTTTTACAAGCATTTGTGGTTTTCCTTTCTTGGTCATTATTTGCTATACTTTTCCACTTCTATATAAGCGATTCATTGTTTGGAAATTGCAGTTTTAATCATCAAATTAAGAGCAATAAAACAGAGATTCAACCCAATAATTTTGCTGAAAACAACCCAGAACTACTAAAAGTTACAAATGATAAAGGAATCTCTTTATTTGAAATTAATGGTTCGTTTAAAATAAAGAAAAACTCAATAGATGTTGTAATTGATAGCTCATTAAATTCTCTTAAAGATTCTGTTACACTTTATTTAAAAAATAATCCGTCTCATAGTTTAATTATAGTTTCTAATTATTTGAATGATGAAGTAAATACAACAACTGGTGTAAATTTAGGACAACAGCGTGGCGATTTTATTAAAAACTGGTTAATGAATTCTGAGGTAGCAGAAGATCGAATTCTCATAGAAACGCAGCTTACTGATTATAAATTTGATGAAAAGGGATATTTTAATCAAGCTATATCTTTATACTTTAAAGATTTGGTAGCTTTAAAAGCGAGTGTTGCTACCGATGTGGTTACTAAAAAAACATTGCGTTTTTCTTTTGGAAATCAAAGCTTTAGACCAACACCCGAATTAATTGAATATGTTATTGAACTTAAAAGTTATTTAGGTCAATATCCCAATAAAAAAATATATGTTACCGGACATACAGACAGTGAAGGTGATGTAACCTATAACTATAATATTGGGTTACAACGTGCTCAATTTGTTAAAGACTTTTTAATATCTCAAGAGATAGAAGCATATAAAATTGTTTCAAGTTCTAAAGGAGAATTAGAACCAGTTGCCGATAACAGTACTAAAGAAGGAAAATCATTAAACAGACGTATCGAAATCATAATCAAATAACTTACAACTCATTAACTATTAACTACTATGTCCCTCAGTATCTTTTCAAATCAAAACTTAGCACATCTCTTAGAACTTTTCTTTTGGATGTTTGGTGCTTTTTTAATTGGATGGTTTTTTGCAAAATCTGTATATTCCAAACTGCATCAAGAAGAAATTAAAGACTATAAATCACAAGTTGAATTGTTCGAAAAAGAAATTAACACTACTATAAAAGCCCGAAAAACATATGAACGTTCCGGTGTAGTGGTTAAAAAGATTGGTACATTACCGGCAAATACTTTACCAGATAATCTTCAACAAATTAAGGGGATTGGTCCCGTTTTAGAAACCAAACTGAACGAATTAGGAGTATTTACTTTTGAACAAATTGTAAATCTAACAGATGCAGATATTGATAAAATTACCGAAGTAACTACTTTTGGAAAACAAAAAATATTAGCCGATAATTGGATTGGTCAAGCAAAAGAATTAATAATTGATAAAATGACAAATCAAGAAAAAGAGGCTTAAGCCTCTTTTTTTAATCTTCATCATCATCAAAGGTTTCCATTTCTTTATCGTAAAAATCGTAGGCTTTATCCAAAAGTAAAGCAACTTCGTCTTCAAGGTTTACACCGTCTTCAGCTTCTAAATCGTCCATCCACTCCACTTCATCAGTAGCTACATTTAAAATAAAACTTGGGAATTCTGTGTGAACAACAAATAAATCTTCTGGAAATTCACTGTTATCTGCTAATAAAAATTTAGGTAGATTCATAATGATTTGGTTTTATAAGTTTTTTTGATAAATAATTAAATCTGATAAATAACATAATGGCAGAGGAAGTTAAACCGGCTAACAAACCAAGCCAAATTCCTACAGTTTTAAAGTTAAGCAAAATTCCCAGTATATAACTAATTGGAAACCCTATTATCCAATAAGCAATAAAAGTTAAGTACGAAGGTATTTTAACATCTTGAAGGCCTCTTAAGGCACCTAAAAATACCACTTGAAATCCGTCTGATAATTGAAAAAGTGCAGCAACAATTAGTAATTGAGAAGCAATAGATACCACTTTTAAATTGTCAGTAAACATAAAAGGTAAAAAATCTTTAAATACAATAAATCCAACTGAAAATGCTGACATTATTAAAAAAACAAGCAAAAAATTAGAGAAGGCAATTCGACGCAATTCGACAAAATTACCTAATCCCTTTTGGTTACCAACACGTATCGTGGCAGTAACACTTAATCCGGCAGCAATCATAAAAGTTGCAGTTGCTAATTTCATGGCTATCTGATTTGCCGCTTGTGGAAAGGCACCCAAAGTTCCTGCAAGAATTACTGTTGATGAAAATATACCTACTTCAAACAACATTTGCATGGCTGATGGAAACCCTAAATCAATTATTTTTTTAAAGGTAAATAATTCAAGACTTTTGGTTTTAATTCTAATTAAATATGGTTTAAATATTTCATTTTTTTTGAAAAAGTAAAATAGCATCCCAACTAAAACTATTCTTGAAATCAATGTACCTATACCAGCCCCTATAATTTCCAATCGCGGAAAAATCCAAAAACCATATATTAAAATAAAGTTTACGATAATGTTAATAACATTGGTGACTATCGTTGCATACATGGGGTATTTGGTTTGCGACAAACCATCAGCAAATTGCTTAAACCCTTGAAAAATCATCACAGGAATCATAGAAAACGCCACTATTTCATAATAGGGAATTGCTAATTTTACAACTTCAACAGGTTGATCAAGCGAATATAAAATGGGTTTAACCAATAGTAATGAAATAAACATTACTACACCAATAAGCGTTGTTAGAATGACTCCATGCTGAAAAAAACTTCTCCCCTTTTGGATATCATTTTCCCCATCAGCTTCAGCTATTAAAGGTGTTATAGCAAACGAAAATCCCAATCCAATTGAAAAGGCTATAAAGAAAAAACTATTTCCAAGAGAAGTTGCTGCTAAATGAACAGGACTTAAATGGCCCACCATTACATCATCAACCAATCCAACTAATAAATGCCCTAAAGAACCTAACATTACAGGGGTTGCAATTTTTAAGTTTTGTCTAAACTCAGAAGTATATTTTTTGAACAACATTAATTCATTAAATTCGGTACGAATATACTGCATTTATTTGAGAGAGCTTATTAAAATTGACATAAGTAAACATTATAATACAAACTATTTTAATAAAATTTCATTATATGAATATAAAATATTAAAATAAGCATAGCCTAGCAAAGCACATAATAAACTTAAATTTGCATCAGAAAATTAATTATAAAAAACAATAAAAATGGCAGTATTAGTAGGAAAAAAAGCACCAGATTTCAAAGCTCAAGCAGTAATAAATGGAGTAGAAATTGTAGAAAATTTTACCTTAAACCAGTTTATAGATAAGAAATACGTATTACTATTTTTCTATCCAAAAGATTTTACCTTTGTATGTCCAACCGAGTTACATGCATTTCAAAGTAAACTTGATGAATTTGAAAAAAGAAATGTTGCTGTAATAGGAGCCTCAACAGACACCGAGCAATCGCATTGGGGATGGTTGCAAATGAAGAAAGAACATGGAGGTATTAAAGGTATTACATATCCGTTGGTTGCTGATACCAACAAAACAATTTCTAAAAACTATGATGTTTTAGCAGGTGATTTTTACTATGATGAAGAGGGAATGTTGCAAGCAGATGGAGAATTAATTGCCTATCGTGGATTATTTTTAATAGATAAACAGGGAATTGTTAGGCATCAATTGGTAAATGACTTACCTTTAGGAAGAAATGTTGATGAAGCGCTAAGGATGGTTGATGCTTTGCAATTTACAGAAGAGTTTGGAGAAGCTTGTCCTGCAGACTGGAACTCTAAAAAAGAAGGTTTAAAAGCAACACACGAAGGTGTTGCAGAATATTTAGCACAACATAAAAACTAATTAATAATTAACCTATATTTGAAAGTACAAAGTTATGGCACAAATTACATTAAAAGGAAATCCATTTAACACTTCAGGAACATTACCAAAAGTTGGTGAAAAAGCACCTGAATTTTCATTACTAAAAAATGATTTATCTGCTACATCTTTAGCAGATTATAAAGGTTCTAAAGTTGTTTTAAACATTTTTCCAAGTTTAGACACTGGCACATGCGCTGCTTCTGTAAGAAGATTCAACAAAGAAGCAAGTGAATTAGAAAACACAAAAGTACTTTGCGTTTCACGTGATTTACCATTTGCTCAAGCACGTTTTTGTGGAGCAGAAGGATTGGATAATGTTATAACAGTATCAGATTTTGCAACCGGTGCATTTGGAAAGAATTACGGATTAGAAATTGTTGATGGGCCATTAGCTAATTTACATTCAAGAGCCGTTGTTGTATTGGATGAAAATGGTGTAGTTACTTACACACAACAAGTTCCTGAAATTGTTGATGAACCAAATTATGAAGCTGTTTTAGCTGCATTATAATACATTTATGATTAAAAAAGGGAGTGAATTTATAATTGGCAGAATTAAAAGTATCAAGTTTGCGTTATTGGGAGCTTGGCATTTAATTACCACTGAACATGCTTTTATTATTCACACCCTTTTTTCATTTTTTTTAATTGTATTAGGGTTTTACTACGATTTAACTATAAACGATTGGTTATTTCAGTTGGTGGCTATTGGATTAGTTCTAGTTACCGAAGCCTTAAATACTGTAATTGAAAAAATAGCAGATTTCATTCACCCCTCCTATCATAAAAAAATCGGAACTATAAAAGATCTTAGTGCAGGTGCCGTATTTTTTGCTACACTTATTTCGTTTTGCATCCTTTTACTAATTTATTTACCAAAATTTATATCTTTATACCTGTAGAAACGGTGTAATTAGTATTTTTGTCGAATATAATTATTAAATGGCTAAGTCAAAAAAAACAACTTCCAATTCATCTAATCCATCTGCTTTCAAAAAAACATCTGCTTTTTTCGAAAGTCGTAAAACACAATCTATTTTAGGATTGTTTTTCCTTTTAATTGCTATATTTTTATTCACAGCTTTTGTATCATATTTCATTGACAGAACTTGGGAAGCAGATCAAAGTCAACTAGGGCTATTGGCTGAGCGCTCTGCAGATGTAAAAAACATTTTAGGTAAATTAGGTGCTTCAATAAGTCATTTTTTTATATATAACGGATTTGGAATTGCTTCGTTTGCACTTCCCATTTTATTGTTTTTTAGTGGCTTATATCTTACTGTTGGTGTTTCAATTAAAAAGCGATTTTGGTCTTTTACTTGGGCTATTTTAGGTATGATTTGGGTTTCTGTCTCCATTGCTACAGCCGATTTACTACATTCAACCGCAAGTGGAAAGATCGGTTATGAAGTAAGTGAATATTTGGTAGATTACATGGGTAAATTAGGTTTAATACTAACTCTTTTCTTCGGATTTATTTTTTATATTACACTTAGATTTAATTTCTTACCAGAAAAACTAATAGCCTTATTTAAAAACAAATCAACAAATGAAGTTGTACCAGACACTGGTGAAGAACCTATAATACCGTTAATTGAAAATCCAATAATTAAAGAATTTGGCTTAAATGATGGCGATCCTATTGTTGATGTAACTCAAGCAGAATCTGAAATGCAAGAAGATGCCAATCAAGAATTAACCATGGATGTAGTTCCATCAGAAAATGAAATTCAAGCCGAAGAAAATTTAGCAGCTACCTTAGTTGAAAAATATGGTGAATTCGATCCTCGTTTAGAATTAAGCAATTATAAATTTCCTACACTCAATTTATTAAAAGATTATGATGATAGTATTGCAGTAGATCAGGAAGAACTAGAGTCCAACAAAAACAGAATTGTAGATACCCTAAATAATTATAAAATTGGCATTAAACACATCAAGGCTACTGTTGGGCCAACAGTTACTTTGTATGAAATTGTTCCGGATGATGGTATTCGTATTGCCAAAATTAAAAACTTAGAAGATGACATTGCTTTGTCATTAGCAGCACTAGGAATTCGTATTATTGCCCCTATTCCTGGTAAAGGTACAATTGGTATTGAAGTTCCTAATAAAAAACCAACAGTTGTTTCGATGAAATCGGTAATATCTTCGCTGCGGTTTCAAAATGCACATATGGAATTGCCTGTTGCTTTAGGAAAAACCATATCTAATGAAACCTTTGTGGTTGATTTAGCCAAAATGCCTCACTTATTAATGGCCGGAGCTACAGGTCAAGGAAAATCTGTAGGACTAAATGCAGTACTGGCTTCTTTATTGTATAAAAAACACCCATCCGAAGTAAAATTTATTTTAGTCGATCCTAAAAAAGTTGAACTTACTTTATTTAATAAAATTGAGCGCCATTACCTGGCAAAATTACCAGATTCTGAGGAAGCTATTATCAATGACACCTCTAAGGTAATTAACACGTTGAATTCCTTATGTATTGAGATGGATAACCGTTATGAATTATTAAAAGACGGAATGGTTCGAAACATCAAAGAGTACAACACTAAATTTGTTCAACGCAAGTTAAATCCTGAACATGGTCATCGCTATTTGCCTTATATTGTATTGGTAATTGATGAATTTGCAGACTTAATAATGACTGCCGGAAAAGAAATTGAGATGCCAATTTCTAGATTAACTCAATTGGCAAGAGCTATAGGAATCCATTTAATAGTTGCAACACAAAGACCTTCTGTAAATGTAATTACGGGTATTATTAAAGCCAATTTTCCATCGCGCATAGCTTTTAGAGTAACTTCAAAAATAGATTCAAGAACTATTTTAGATGGTTCAGGTGCCGATCAATTGGTTGGGAAAGGTGATATGTTATATTCGGGTGGAAGTGATTTAATCCGTATTCAATGTGCTTTTATTGACACACCCGAAGTTGAAAAAATAACAGAATATATAGGCTCTCAAAGAGCTTATGCAAATGCATATTTATTGCCAGAATATTCTGGTGAAGAGAGTGGCACTAATATTGATATTGATTTAGGCGACAGAGATGAACTGTTTAATGAAGCCGCTAAAATTATTGTAATAGCACAACAAGGCTCGGCATCATTATTGCAACGTAAACTAAAATTGGGCTACAATCGAGCAGGAAGATTAATCGACCAATTAGAAGCTGCCGGAGTTGTTGGTCCTTTTGAAGGAAGTAAAGCAAGACAAGTATTAATACACAACGAAATAGCACTTAATCAACTTTTAAATAACGAATAAATAACTGATTTAATGAAAAAGATTTTATTTTTATTAGCATTTTTAACATTCCCAATATTTCTAAATGCTCAGGGCAATTCAGCTCGTGCACTACTGGATGAAGTTTCTACTAAAATTGAGTCTTATAATAATGTATATTTAGAGTTCAATTACAACTTAGAAAACAAGGCAGAGAAAGTTAGTCAGGAAACAAGAGGTAATTTAACCTTGCAAAAAAACCTGTACAATTTAAAATACATGGGTGTTGAACGTATTTTTGACGGGAAAAAAGTGTATCTAATTGTACATGAAGATGAAGAAGTAATCATCAGCAAAAATGACAAAAACGACGAAGGGTCTATAACTCCATCCAAAATGTTTAATTTTTACAAAAGTGGTTATACCATTAAAATGGACATTGTTCAAAAAAATAACGGTAGGGATATACAGTTTGTTAAGTTAACTCCTATTGACAGCAATTCTGAAATACGTTACATTTTAATAGGTGTTGATACACAAACAAAACATATTGCAAAACTTATAGAAGTTGGCAATAACGGTACTCAAACCAGTTTAATCGTTACAAATTTCAAAACAAATCAGCCCATCTCTAATAAATTATTTACTTTTGACGTAGCAAAATATAAAAACGAAAAAAGATATTTAATATCAGAGATAAAGTAAGTTTTGAAAATACTTGACAAATACATTCTTAAAAGTTTTCTCACACCTTTTATAGCCACATTTTTTGTGGTTTTATTTGTTTTAGTCATGCAAGCTTTGTGGCTACGTTTTGATGACTTAGCCGGTAAAGGGCTTAACTTTGTAGTATTAATGAAGTTTGTGTGGTATATCACACTAATCTCTGTTCCTACAGCAATTCCTATAGGAGTATTACTTTCATCTATTATGGCTATAGGTGATTTAGGTGAAAATTATGAATTTGCAGCAGCAAAATCGGCAGGAGTATCTTTACAAAGACTTATAAAACCGCTAATAATCCTAGTCTTTTTTATTGGAGCTTTTAACTTTATGTTTTTAAACTACGTATTTCCAAATGCTATGTTTAAAACTAAAAATTTAATCCTAAACTTTAAGAAATCAAAACCTGCTTTAGCCTTAGTTCCCGGAACATTTAACGATGAAATTCCGGGATACAGTATTAAATTTGATGAGAAGTTTGGTGAAAATGATGATCAACTTAAAAATGTTTTAATTAAAGATTTATCTGCTGGAAGAGGAAATATTAAAGATATAACAGCAAGAGAAGGTAAAATAACAACTGAAGAAGGCAGTAAATACATGACCTTAATTTTAACTGATGGTTATTATTATGAAGATCATGTTAATTATAATAATCCTTATAACGATAGAAAAAACCTACCCTTTTCTAAAGCCCATTTTGATAAGTACGTTGTTAATATCGATATTTCATCTTTTAATAATGTTGATTTCGACTCTGAAAGCTTGAAAGAAGCTCATGAAATGTACAGTGCTGCGCAACTTTTAGTAAAAGCAGATTCACTTAAATTAAAATACGACGAATATGTAAAATCAAGAGCAGACAACTTTTACTTGCGTATTGGCGGCAATAAATTGTATAAAAGCGATTCGGCTAAAATATCAAATTTGGAACCTGAAATACTCGATAATTTTGAGTTAAAAGAAAAAGTAATTGTACTTGATAATGCCATACAAAGCTCTAACCGCTCTATTGACAATTTAGTTAATGGCAGGGATACATTTAAAAACAACAGAAAGGCATTAAACATGTTTGACATTGAGTTCTTTAACAGAATTTCATTTTCATTTGCTTGTTTAGTATTGTTTTTTATTGGTGCTCCTTTAGGTTCCATTATCAGAAAAGGAGGATTTGGAATACCTATGGTTTTAGGTATTACCATTTTTGTTGTTTACTTTTTTATATCAACTTTTGGGAAAAACATGGCAGAAGAAAGTTCTATACCAGCAATTTTAGGAAGTGCTTTATCCACTATTATTCTTTTACCTGTAGGTATTTTTCTAACTTTAAGAGCAACAAAAGACAAAGGTAGAATTGATATTGACCTAATTTTTGATAGGGTTGTTAAATACTTTCATAAATTTGCAAAACAAAAAAATCTGACAGAATAATGAATACTACGCACAAAGCTTTTCAATTAAATTCAGTTGCTGAAGCTATTGAAGAAATTAAAAATGGAAAAGTTATAATAGTAGTTGATGATGAAGACCGCGAAAACGAAGGTGATTTTGTCGCAGCTGCAGAAATGGCAACACCTGATATGATTAACTTCATGGCAAAACACGGTAGAGGTCTAATTTGTACTCCCCTAACTGAAAAGCGTTGCGATGAGTTAAAACTCGATTTAATGGTTGGTTATAACACAGATCCCATGGAAACTGCATTTACTGTTTCTGTTGATTTAAACGGAAATGGAGTAACCACCGGAATATCAGCAAAAGACAGAGCGTTAACTATAAAAGCTTTAACCGATAAATCATTAAAGCCTGAAAACCTTCGAAGACCGGGGCATATCTTTCCTTTAAAAGCAAAATTAGGAGGTGTATTAAGAAGAACAGGGCATACCGAAGCTGCTATTGATTTAGCGCGTTTAGCAGGATTAGAGCCGGCTGGTGTTATTGTGGAAATTATGAACGAAGATGGTACTATGGCCCGTTTACCTGAATTATTTGAAATTGCCAAAAAATTTGATTTAAAAGTTATTTCTATAGAAGAATTAGTAGCATACAGAATGCAACACGATTCGCTTATTAAGAAAATTGAAGATTTTGAGGTAGAAACTCGATTTGGTAAATTTCAACTAATCGCTTATAAGCAAAACACCAATAAATTAGTCCATATTGCATTAAAAAAAGGAGACTGGAAAAAGGATGAACCCGTTTTAGTAAGAGTTAATTCTACTTTAATAAACAATGATATTATTGGAACTCTAACTACAAACCCAGACAAAAAACTAAAAAATGTTTTTCATAAAATAAATGAAGAAGGAAAAGGTGTGGTGGTTTTTATTAATCAAGAAAATCAGTCACTAAATCTTGAAGAACGCTTGGCTAAATTACGTGAACAACAAAACATTGAAGAGCAAAAGTCAATTCCGCTTCACATGGATGAAAAAGATTATGGAATTGGCGCCCAAATATTGCACGATTTAGGTATTGAAAAATTACGGGTTTTATCCAATACTGTTCATAACAGAAAACGTGTGGGAATGACCGGTTACAATTTAGAAATTATTGAATATGTAAATTATTAATTTAAAAAGGGAATCTATTTTGATTCCCTTTTTTTATCTTAAATCACTTAAATCAGTACCTGATTCAAGTTCAACAGGTGCTTCATTCGCTTTAAACAATCTTGCTTTTAAAGGTCCTTTCAGGATAACTTTATCGCCTTTGACAGCCAACCAGCTACCTTCTCGCAGTCCTAAAACAGGCGTTGTGTTGAAAGCATGATACTCTTTAATTCTAGTTTCTCTGGTCTCTCCCATATGTGTTGATGTTGGATCAGGATCTAAATAATGTGGATTTAAATTAAAGTTAATTAATCCCATAGCATCAAAACTTGGCGGATACATAATTGGCATATCATTGGTATTCATGATACTTACCCCTGTTATATTACTTCCTGCACTGGTGCCTAAATAAGGTGTTCCTTTTTGAACAACCTGTTGAATAGTTTCCAAAATATTTCTTCGGTACAATTCATTTAGTAAAACAAAGGTATTGCCACCACCAGTAAATATTCCTTTTGCATTTTTAATGGCATCAATTGGATTTTGGTAATTATGTAAACCATCTATCTGTTTCCCAATCGACGTAAAAGCACCTCTAACTTTATCTGTATATTCATCATGTGATAAACCGCTTGGTCGTGCAAATGGCACAAATAAAATTGTATCAACATCTTTAAAAAACACTTCTAATTCTGGTAAAAGATATTCTAAATACCCTCTTCCATGGACTGTTGATGTGCTTGCTATTAATAATTTTTTCATGTTATTTTTCATTTATTAAAGCAGTAAAGATACTTAATTTTCCATTTTCATAATGTGTCCAAATTGGTCTAACTATACCATTTTGTGCATTTATATTGTTATAATCTCCAAAGAATATGCCTTTTGGAACTGTTGAGAATGAATTTTCAGAAATAGTTTTGCTTACAAAAGTATCGCCACCGTCGTAAGATACTGATAAGGTTACGGCTGTTTCATTATTCCTTGTATTGCTTCTGTCATAATAAACAATATAAATAAATCCAGTTGCCGGATCTACACTCATCCATGTAAGAAATTGATGGGTAGTTGTTTTATCAGAATTTACTTTAATAGGCTTACTCCACGTAGTTCCATTATCGGTTGATTTTGCAATAAAAACATCGGTATTATCCTTGCCATTTCTAACATCAGTCCAGTTAACATAAACGGTTCCTCGGTAGATACTTTGGCTGTGATCTACTGCAGTAACCGGCATACCGTTACTGCGTCCTATACCGTAGATCTCTGTAGACCAACCTCCAGGCTGATTAGCAATTATTACATCTTCTTCTAACCAAGTTTTTCCAAAATCTAAACTTCTGTCAAAATAAATAGTTTCATTGTAACTCCAAGCTACAAGTATTTCTCCATTAATTCCAACACTAGGAACTGCTCCTTCAGTTGTTAAATCGTCATCAATACAATTACCATCCAATTGATTTATTTTTATAGGAATTGTAAATGATTGTCCTCCATCGGATGATTTAGAAAACAAAATGCGGCTTTTATCTTGTACTTTTTTGCTGCCGTACTTATCAAACTCAGTCCAAGTAACATAAATTTCATTGTTAATTGGACTAATAGTAAACCATTCTTTATCTTGTTGTTTAGGCGAATTTTTACCAATACCTATGCCGTTTGACCAATTTATACCTCCGTCAGTAGATTTTTGAATCACTATTTGATCCAATATATTAGTACTTCTCCACCCTATTTTATCAGGATCAGAAAGGTGTAAATAATAAAAATTACCTTGATAATCTGCAACAATACAAGGATCTCCAAACACACCTAAATCACTTGTTATTTTTTTTGTTTCCCATGTTAAACCTCCATCAAATGAATAATGCACATTATCAAGTATTGATCCTGCTACCATATTCTTTGGGTTAACAGGGTTGATAAAAATACTTGGTTCGCAAGGACCTAAACCATATCCATCAGATTCAAAAATTTTAATATTGGTGTAGGAAGAATTTAAAAAATTCTGCTGTTTTTTGTTAATGTTTTGTGCAGTTGAGCAACTTGAAATTAACAAACTAATCAAAAGTAATCTTATGTATTTCATCGATTTTAATTTTCTCAAAAATACAAAATTGCATTATCTCATATTCGTTTAAAAGTTATTTTTCATTTTTGGCACAATTAATGAATTGTAATAAACATAACCCATTAAAATTTAAGATTATGAAAAATTTTTACACTTTATTAGTTGCCTTAAGTTTTTTACTTTTTCAGAGTTGCACAATAGAAGACAACACAGAATACATTGATAATGATACTATTAGCGAGGCTTTTGAAATAACCACATCGTTTAACACTGCTAATGGGTTTAGTAAATTAGTAAGCTTAAACCCTGCCATTTTTAACTCTGATGTTGTATTAGTTTACAGATTGTCTGGAGTTACTACGCAAGGAAATGATATATGGAAACTATTACCAGAAATGTATTTTTACAACGATGGAACCTTGGATTTTGGGTATAAATTTGATTTTACAAAAAATGATGTTCGTATTTTTATGTTTGGTAATGAATTAGAAACAGTTGTAAGTGATTACAAAACCAATCAGGTATTTAGAATTGTAATTGTTCCAGCTTATTTTTCAAATACAATTGATATCGCTAATATTGATAACGTTTTATCTGCATTAAAAATCAATAAGGCAGAAATTCAGTTATTAAAATAACCATTTAAACAATAGAATTAAAAGGGGAGTGTACTCCCCTTTTTTTTTATAAAATTTTAACAGTTATATAAAGTTAGGATTATTTTATTTTTTGTTAATTGTGATGGTATTTCAAATTAATTCAAATGAATAAAATTATTCAATCTAATTTTCAAATTTCTAAATTTTTATTCATACTAATTTTAATTCTTTTTTCATCATTTTCACTCCACAAATATTATGTTGGTTTAACCCAAATAGAATACAACACAAACAATAAAAGCGTAGAAATTACTTTAAAGTTATTTACCGATGATTTAGAATTAACGCTAAATAAGCAGTACGGAACCTCTTTTGAATTAAGCACATCTTCAAATATAAAAGCTGATAATGAAGCTATTAATAATTATGTAAATCAAAAATTGCAAATCAAAATAAATGGTAAAAAAGTATCTTATAATATGATAGGTAAAGAAATTGAAGATGATATGACACTCTTATATTTTGAAATTTACAATGTTAGAAATTTGAAATCGATTGAAGTTATAAATAAATTACTTTTTGAAACTTTTGAAGAGCAACATCATATTTTAAAAATAAAATCATCCAATACACATAAAAACATATTACTGACAAAAAACAAGTTTAAAGAATTTATAAAAATTGAATAGAAAAATTACTTTTACATAATCAACTCAAACAAACTAAACTAAGTAATGAAAAAAACAAGATTTATTTTACTGGCATTTTTAGTATCATTTAGTACTATAATTGCACAAGAAGAAAAACCTAAGGAAGTTCAAAAAGGACATTACAACATAAGCAAATTCAAGCAATTAAATGAAGAATTTGCAACTCCAAACATGTACAGAACTGCTGCAGGTGCTCCGGGAAAAAATTATTATCAACAACGTGCAGATTATAAAATTGATGTTGTTTTAGACGATAAAAATCAAAAGTTATTTGGTAATGAAACCATTACTTATTACAACAATTCACCGGATGTGTTAGAATATTTATGGGTTCAGTTAGAACAAAACAGAAGTAAACCAAATTCTCTAGGAGATGCCGCAGAAAATGGAGGCCCAAGTTTTGGATATCAACCTCAAAAATATGTAGCAGAATTTATGGGAAAACCATTTCAAGGAGGTTTTAATATTGAATCGCTTACCGATAGTAAAGGAAAAAATTTAAAAAGCACTATCAATTTCACTATGATGCGTATTGATTTAGATACACCTTTACAACCTGGTGCTTCTTTTAGTTTTAACATTAAATGGTGGTATCATATCAATAATTATATGATTGACAGAGGTCGGTCTGGCTATGAACATTTTCCTAAAGATGGAAATAATCTGTATATCATTGCACAGTTTTTCCCACGTATGGCCGTATACAATGATGTAGAAGGATGGCAAAATATGCAGTTTTGGGGAAGAGGTGAATTTACTTTGCCTTTTGGCAACTACGATGTTACTATTACAACTCCATCAGATCATATTTTAGATGCTACTGGTGTTTTACAAAATCCGAAAGAAGTCTTCACTCCTACTGAATATAACAGGTATATCGCTGCATCAACTTCATTTGATAAACCTATAATTATAGTAACACAAGCAGAAGCAACAGAAAAAGAAAAACACTTTTCTGAAAAAACTAAAACTTGGAAATTTAAAGCTGAAAATGTTCGCGATTTTGCTTTTTCATCATCGCGTAAATTTATCTACGATATGCAAGCTGTAAAAATTGGTGGTAAAACGGTTATGGCTGTCTCTTTATATCCAAAAGAAGGAAATCCATTATGGGAAGAATACTCAACAAAAGTGGTAGCACATACGTTAAAATCGTATTCTAACCGGTTATTTGATTATCCGTATCCCAAAGCAATTTCTGTTAATGCCGATCAACAGGGTATGGAATACCCAATGATTTGCTGGAATTTTGGAAGATGTAATGAAGATGGAACCTATTCACCTCAAACTAGACGCGGAATGATTGGTGTTATTGTACACGAAGTGGGTCATAACTTTTTCCCCATGATTGTTAATTCTGATGAACGTCAATGGACTTGGATGGATGAAGGATTAAATACCTTTACACAACTCTTAGCCCAAGAAGAATTTGAAAAAGACTTTCCTTCTCGCGGATATCCGAAAAATGTAGTTGAATATATGAGTGGCGATCAAAATTATATCACTCCTATTATGACACAATCTGAAAGTATTTTTAACTTTAGTAGCAATGCTTACGCTAAGCCAGCTGCAGGTTTGTATATGCTACGCGAATTTATAATGGGACATGAGTTATTTGACCATGCCTTTAAAACCTATGCCAACAGATGGAAATTTAAGCATCCAACTCCTGAAGATTTTTTCAGAACTATGGAAGATGCCTCTGCTGTTGATTTAGATTGGTTTTGGAGGGGTTGGTTTTATACTACTAATGTAAATGATATTGGCATAAAAAGCGTTAAAAAATATTATGTAACAGACATAGTTCCTAAACGAATTCAAAACATGACGCGTTCTAATAGAGGCAGCACTTCAACTCCGCCTCAAATGGTATATTTAGTAGCTGAAGATCATGAAGATGTTACAGAAATGATGATAAACACCAAAAATCCTACTGAGGAAATTAAATTATTAGATGATTATTTAACAGAACATTTTTCGAAAGAAGAACGAGCTGCATTAGAGAATCCTACTTATTTTTATGAAGTTAAATTTGAAAAACCAGGCGGATTAGTCATGCCAATTTTAGTAGATTATATTTTTGAAGACGGATCAAAAATTAGTCATAATTATCCTGCAGAAGTTTGGAGGTTAAATGATCATGAGGTTATCAAATTAATTCCGAGTACTAAACCCATAAAAGAAATTATTATCGATTCCAGAGAAATTACAGCCGATATAAATAAGGAAAATAATTACTGGCCTAAAAAAGAATCAATCTCAAAATTACAAGAATTTAAGGCAAAACAATAAATAAAAAACCACGTAATTGCGTGGTTTTTTTATGATTTCTTTTTAAAAATTAACCAAAGCCCAATAAAAATAAGCGGAATACTTAATAATTGTCCGGTATTTAAGTTTACGTTAAAATAAGTTTCAATTCCACCTTGCGATTCTTTCCAAAATTCAACTATAAATCTTACAGACCATAGCGTTGCTAACCACATCCCAAATAAGTAACCCGATTGTTCTTTTTTGTTTGTTTTCCAATACAAATAGAATAACAAGAAAAATATGGCTAAATAACCAAATGCTTCGTAAAGCTGCGTTGGAAATCGAGGAAAATCTTCTCCAAGTTGGGTAAATATAATTCCAAAATCAGAATTGGTTGGTTTACCAATAATTTCAGAATTGATTAAATTGCCTATTCTGATAAAAAAGCCTGCTAAAGCAACCGGTATTGCAATTCTATCAACAATCCAAAGAAAAGATTTCTTTAGTTCTCTTTTACTGTAAATATATAATGCAATAAGAATGGCAATAGCTGCTCCATGACTGGCTAAACCTTGAAAACCAGTAAATCTAAATGGATTAAATTTAAAAGGTAAGATTACTTCCAAGGGTTTTTGAAATAAAAACTGCGGATCATAAAACAAAAAGTGTCCAATTCTTGCCCCTAAAATAGTTGCAATTACTACATACATTAACAGTGGATCTAACTTTTCTACAGATACATTTTCATTTAAAAATATTTTTTTCATAATTACCAATCCCAGTCCAAAGCCCATTACAAACATTAAACTGTAATAACGTATCATAAAAAAACCTAAATCGATACCTAACGAAGGATCCCAAGTAATAGCAAGTATATTCATGTTATTTATTTTTATTTTTTTCTGGGACAGGATCGTAACCACTTCCTCCCCACGGATTGCAACTTAATATTCTTTTAGCAGCCAACCATCCTCCCTTAAACAAGCCGTGCTTTTGCAAAGCTTCGACGGTATAATGCGAACAAGTTGGAGAATAACGACAACTGGCAGGTGTATAAGGCGATATAGCCACTTGATAAAACCGAACTATCCAAATTAATGGAATAGCAAGAATCTTTAAAATTTTAGAAATAATCATTAATTTATTGAAAATGTAGTTCCTTCTTTACCATCTTTTAGCTGAATACCTTTTTCTAAAAGTTCATCTCTAATTTGATCAGATAAGGCCCAATTTTTATTGGCTCGCGCTTCATTTCTCAATTTGATAAGTACCTCTACTACAGCACCTAATTGTGACGAAGTGTCTTTTTTAACATTATTCTCCAATCCTAAAACATCAAAAACAAAAGCATTGATTAAAGTTGTAAATCGGTCTAAATCTTCTTGTGTTAATGTTGCGGATTCTAATTTTAACAAATTAATATAACGCACTGCTTCAAAAAGTTGAGCAATTAAAATCGGACTGTTAAAATCGTCATTCATAGCACTATAACAAGCATCTTCCCAAGCTTTAATGTTGATACTTGACGTTCTACCTGCTTTTATATTTGTTAAATTATTAACTGCCTCCATCAATTTAAAGAATCCTTTTTCTGATGCTTCTAAAGCTTCACTTGAAAAATCTAAAACGCTTCGGTAATGCGCCTGAAGCATAAAAAACCGTACTACTGATGGAGCAAAAGCCTTAGATAAAATAGTATTTTCGCCAGTAAAAATATCATTAGGCAATATAAAATTACCCGTTGACTTAGCCATTTTTTGGCCATTCATAATTAACATATTAGCATGCATCCAATAATTTACAGGGTCTGTTTGATTGCATGATTTTGCCTGAGCTATTTCACACTCGTGATGCGGAAATTTTAAATCCATTCCACCACCATGAATATCAAATTTACTACCTAAATACTTGGTACTCATTGCTGTACACTCTAAATGCCAACCCGGAAAACCATCGCTCCACGGTGATGGCCAACGCATTATATGTTCTGGTTTTGCTTTTTTCCACAAAGCAAAATCTTGCGGATTTTTCTTTTCAGATTGCCCATCCAACGTTCTAGTATTATGAATAGCATCCTCTATATTTCTACCCGATAAGATTCCGTATTGCGCTGTTTCATTGTATTTTAAGACATCAAAATATACAGAACCATCAACTATATAGGCCAATCCTTTTTCTAAAATTGTTTTTATAATTTCAATTTGTTCAATAATATGACCTGTTGCTGTTGGTTCAATACTAGGCGGCAGATTGTTCATTTTGTTCATAATGTTATGAAAATCAACCGTATATTGTTGCACAACCTCCATGGGCTCTAATTGCTCTAACCTGGCTTTTTTAGAAATTCTATCTTCGCCTTCATCAGCATCGTTCTCTAAATGTCCGGCATCGGTTATATTTCTAACATATCTAACTTTATATCCTAAATGAAGAAAATACCGATAAATTAAATCAAAAGACATAAAAGTTCGCACATTGCCTAAATGCACATTACTATACACGGTTGGACCGCAAACATACATTCCAATATTTCCTTCCTCAAGAGATTTAAACGTTTCTTTAGACTTGCTTAATGAGTTGTAAATCTTAATATTTTGATGTTTATATAACTCCATACCAATGTTAATTCTGTTCAGTTTGTAAAAATACTATAAAAGAATCATTACACAAACGATTTCAATTTTCAATATTTGTAATGAATTAATGGTACATTTACAGTCTGTAACTATTTATAAGATGGTACTATTAGTTAAGCATTATAAGAATTGAACCTAAAACAATATGGGATTAAAAAATTACAATCTTTACAGTGCTCAAAATTATGTTGATGATATACTTTCAGTAAATGTATCATCATTAAGTAAGGCGATAACGTTAATAGAAAGTACATCAGAAAAACATCAAAAGATTGCTCAAGAAATTATCCAGCTATGCTTACCCCATAGTGGTAATTCTATACGAATTGGAATCACAGGCGTTCCCGGTGTTGGTAAAAGCACTTTTATTGAAGCTTTTGGGAAATTTTTAACTGCTTCCAAGCTACGAGTTGCAGTTTTATCTATTGATCCAAGTAGCAAAATAGGTAAAGGCAGTATATTAGGAGATAAAACACGCATGCCTGATTTAAGTACAGATCCAAATGCATTTATTCGCCCTACACCATCAGGAGATTCATTGGGAGGAGTGTCATCAAAAACCCGAGAAACAATACTGATATGTGAAGCTGCCAGATTTGATGTTATTATTATTGAAACAGTTGGAGTTGGGCAAAACGAAATTGCCGTACATGCTATGGTAGATTTTTTCCTTCTTTTGAGTTTAGCAGGTGCCGGAGATGAATTGCAAGGCATTAAAAAAGGAATTATAGAAATGGCCGATGCCTTTGTAATTAATAAGGATGATGGTGATAATAAAATTAGGGTTCAAATTGCTAAAGCCGATTTAGAAAGAGCTTTACACCTCTTTCCTGAGAAAGATACTGATTTTTATCCTAAGGTATTTACATGTAGTGCTATAAATAACAAAGGAATAAAAGAAATTTGGGATGAAATTAAATTGTTTGAAACAAATTCAAAATCAAGTGGTACTTGGGATAAAAAAAGAGCAGCTCAAAATGAAGTTTGGTTTACAGAAAGTATTAAAAACAACTTATTATTATTATTACAAAACAATAAAGCAATTCAGTTAGCGTTTAACAGCTATAAAACTAAGATTCAGTCAAATTTAATTTCTCCAATTATTGCCGCAAATGAATTGATTGAACAATTTTTACAACAACTAAAAAAACAATAATTTATGAATTACGATTTTACAGTTATCGTTCCCATTTATAATGAAGAAGATAATTTAAATCGATTGGCAAAAGAACTTACTGCTTTTGCTAAAATTGCCTTAAAAAAAACAAAGTTTTTACTAATTAACGATGGAAGTACTGATAATAGTCAAAAGCTGATTGAACAAATTTGTGAAAACCATTCTGATTTCAACTTCATTCAGTTTAAAAAAAACTGCGGATTAAGTGCCGCAATTAAAGCTGGTTTTGACGAATGTACCACTGAATTGGTGGGTTATATCGATGCTGATTTACAAACAACTCCCTTAGATTTTAATTTGCTGTTAAATGAAATTGATGATTATGAATTAATTACCGGTGTTCGCGCTAACAGAAAAGATTCTTTTGTTAAAAACATGTCATCTACTATTGCCAATGGTATTAGAAGAGCCTTCACTAACGACGGAATGGATGATACGGGTTGCCCTTTAAAAGTTATTAAAACTGATTATGCCAAACGTATCCCTATGTTTAAAGGATTGCATCGTTTTTTACCGGCGATGATTTTATTACAAAATGGCAGAATAAAACAAATACCGGTTCAACATTTTCCAAGAATTGCCGGAACTGCAAAATTTGGCTTATGGAATCGGTTATTGGGTCCCCTTCTTGATTGTTTTGCCTACTTGTGGATGAAAAAAAAGTACATTAATTATATCATTTTAAAAAAACGAACTACCTAATGCAATCGTGGCTTATATATTCAATCGGGTTTTCTGCTCAACTACTCTACTTTGCAAGATCTATTATTCAATGGGTTATATCAGAAAAACAAAAAAAAGTCATTACGCCGTCTATCTTTTGGAAATTAAGTTTATTAGGGTCTATCATTATGTTTGTTTATGGTTATTTCAGGCATGATTTTGCCATAATGTTAGGGCAAGGCTTAACCTATTTTATTTACATTAGAAACTTACATTTTCAAAATGAATGGAAAAAGTTACCTGGTATTATTAGAATCTTTCTAATTTTATTTCCTCTTTTTGTAGTAATTGCTTATCACAATAACAATCGAATAGATATATACCATTTATTTCATCCAGACAATATAGCAACCTGGTTAATTGTTTGGGGATCAGTAGCGCAGCTTATTTTTACATCGCGCTTTATTTATCAATGGTTTTATACAGAAAAAACTAAAACATCAAGCTTACCTAAAGGATTTTGGATTTTAAGTTTAATAGGTGCCTGCATGATATTAGTTTATGCTATTTTGCGTTTAGATCCAGTACTTTTTCTTGGCACTGTTTTCTCTGTTTTTTTATACGGAAGAAATTTAATAATCTTAAAAAATCAACATGATTAAACTGATTGAAAAATACCCAATTGCGTCTATAGTAATTTTTGGATTGCTTATGTTACTTCCCAATTTAGATGCAATGGTACTTACCATAATGGAAGCAAGAGATTATGTAACCGCACATGAAATGGTAGTTGATGGGCATTGGTTACAAACTACCATGAACGGTATAGCACGCTATGAAAAACCACCGTTACCAACTTGGCTTAGTGCATTTTCTGGAATGTTATTTGGAATTCATTCGTTATTTGCTCTAAGACTACCCGCTGCACTAATGATTGTATTTTCAGGCATTTTTACCTATAAACTTTCCATTAAATTTAATTTCTCTGTAGAACGTAGTTTAATTAATAGCTTTATATTATTAACTTCATTTTATGTAATTGCAATTATAATTGAAGCACCCTGGGATATTTTTACTCATGGATTTACGCTAGCATCTATTTATTACTTTATCGATATTTTAAAAGATGATAAAGTAGCACTTAAAAACGTTATTTGGTCGGGTTTATTTTTGGGTTTTTCGTTTTTAAGTAAAGGTCCAATAGGGTTTTATGCACTCTTTTTGCCGTTTCTGTTCTCGTATATATATTTTTTTGGCATTAAAAACGCTAAAGCTAAGATTAAGTACTTATTGGCCTTTCTTATAATATTTATTTTAATTGGTGGAAGTTGGCATTTGTTTATAGAAGTTGTTGATTCATCTAGATTAAATGAAATTACAGAACATGAGGCCGAAAACTGGGAATCGTATAATGTTAGACCATTTTATTATTATTGGAGTTTTGTAATTCAATCCGGTATATGGACATTTTTTTCTTTAGTAGCTTTATGGTACCCTTATCTAAAGAAAAAAGTTAAACAGCAAAAAGAATATAAATTCACCATACTATGGATTTTGGCTACCTTAATACTACTTTCAATAGTTCCTGAAAAGAAAAGCAGGTATTTAGTACCTATTTTGTTTCCACTAGCCTTAAATACAGGTTTTTATCTTGAATACTTACTAAAGTCGTTTACATCCATTAAATCAACTCTAGAAAAATCTGTTGTTTATTTTAATTTTATAGTGTTTGGAGCAATAGCAATTATAATACCATTTGGAATCAGCTTTATTTTTTATAACTCCCCTAATTTTGATTTTTTAACATTTCTACCATTTTTCCTCTTATTGATTTTTGTAGGTTTTAATTTGTTTAAATCGCTTTTTAACAAAAACATAAAAAAGGCTTTCTACTTTAAAATTATATTTATGGGACTAATAGTGTCATTGGGTTTGCCTATTGTAAAACTGTTAAATAATAATCCATCATATAATGGCATTAGCTCATTGCATCAAATTGAACATAATTACCATCTTAAATCATATTTTTATAAAGAAATTGCTCCTGAGTTACTTTGGTATTACCAAGGTAAAATTGAGAAGTTTAAATCGATAAAATCTGTAAAAAATGACTCTATTGGATTATTAATAAATGTAGACGATTCTAATATTTTAAAAAACTTTTCGACTGATTATAAAGTAGTTAAATTAAAAGATTTTAATGCCAACTATTTTAAAAAAGAGCGTAATCGGTTAAAATTTGATTATTATTTAATCACAAAAAACAACTACTTTAATAATTAAAAAAAAATAAAGTACATTTGATGTTATTCAAATTATGAAATTATGATTTTAAAAACACTTACTAAAACTGATATTTACGGATACGCATTTTTAATCTTTGTTTTTATAATTGGTATTTATACTTCAAATACTGATTTAAATTATTTTGAAAATGTTTTTGCGCGTGAAGACGGCTCTATAGAGTACGGCACAGCATTTTTACTGCTTTGCATTAGCTTATTGCAATTGTATCGTTTTCAGGCTTTACAACGCTATAAAGGTTTTATATGGAAATTGGGCACTCTGTTCTTTATCGCTATATTCTTTTTTGGAGCCGGTGAAGAAATCTCATGGGGACAACGTATTTTTGGCATTGAATCCAGTGCTTATTTTTTAGAAAACAATGCCCAGCAAGAAACCAACCTACACAATATGGTTGTGGGTGAAACAAAAATTAACAAACTAATTTTTAGCCAGTTATTAACTTTAATATTAGTAATTTACCTAATTGTTTTACCAATACTCTACCGTAAAATTGGTGAGCTTAAGAATTTAATGGCAGCATTTGCCGTACCCTTAGTTCGTTGGCATCATACTGTTGCTTTTGTATTTGCTACCATCGCCATTTTTGCAATTCCATCTTCTAAAAAATGGGAGCTTTATGAGCTGGCATTTTCAGTAATTTTCTTTTTGATTTTTTTAAATCCGCATAACACCAAAATTTTTTCAAAAACAGAATAAAAAAAGGGGAACAAACTGCTCCCCTTTTTAAGTTTAAATAACAAATTTTATTTTGTGACTTTTAAAACTTCAACCTCAAATATTAAATCAGATTTTGCCGGAATTCCCATTCTTGGCTGCTCACCATAAGCCAAGTAATAGGGTATAAATAAAACTGCTTTTGTTCCCTCTCGTAACATAGGTATTCCTTCTGTCCATCCGGCAATTACTCTATCAATTCCTGGTCTGAATTGAAAAGATTCACCTCTATCTACCGATGAATCAAACTTTTTACCGTCTACAAAGTATCCGGTATAATGGACATCTACAAGCAAACCTGTTTCTACTTTTTTTCCTTTACCTTCTTGTTTAATAAATATTTTTAAACCAGACTGCAGTTGTTTTGCTTCTTTTTCTCCCATTTTAGCTAAAAAATCAGCTTTTGTTTTTTCAAATTCAATTTCTTTTAATCTCAATGCTTCTTTGTATTCTTGCATTTTTTGAACAAAAACCTTAGAAGCATCAAACTTTTTCGCTTCTTTTCCCACACGAATAATTTCTACCTTTTTCATTAAATCATTTTGTTCAATAGCATTAACTACTTCTTGTCCGATAAGAACCTGACCAAAGACCGTGTGCTTTCCGTCTAACCATGGCGTATCTTTGTGCGTTATAAAAAATTGACTTCCATTAGTTTCTGCTCCAGCATTAGCCATAGATAATACACCTGCTTTATCATGTTTAAATAATAAATTTCCATTTTCGTCCTTTGGAAACTCATCAGCAAACTGATATCCTGGACCCCCTTCGCCAGTCCCTAAATAATCACCTCCTTGTATCATAAAATCTTTTATTACTCTGTGGAACTTTAATCCGTCATAATACTTCTTTCCCTTTATAGAATCTGTTGTTAAAGTATTAGTACCTTCGGCAAGTGAAACAAAATTTGCTACTGTGAAAGGAGTTTCTTGATAGGTTAATTGTAATAAAATATCTCCTTTTGTCGTTTGAATTTCTGCATATAAACCATCTTTTAAATCTGGATATTTTACAGTTTTACAAGCAGTTAGTGTAATAATACTAACCATCAATAATAATTTTACTAGTTTCATATGTTTACTTATTTAGTATTTTGAATTGAATTTATTTTTACGCGATATTTTAAGGTTTGCCTCCCATGTATTTCTTTTTTATCTCCCTGATATCCATAAGCTTTATAGGATGGAAATAAAAAAATAACTTCTTCATTAGGTTTTAACAATTTTATACCATCTTGTAAACCTGGAATCAAGATTTCTTCGTCTACTTTATATTTTTTGTCTTGTAATGGATATATAATTTGATTATCTATATCTGTTACTTCATAACTAAAATTAACTAAATCACCTTTCTTAACAGCTGGTAATTTTAAGGTATCTTTCTCTATATAATGTACCCAAAAACCTTTATTTGTTGGATAATAAATAGTAAGTGTATCTTTTTCTAACCACGCTTTAATCATTAATTCTTCTTCTGCATTTAACTTTTTATTTAATTCAACAGATTCTTTAAAAAACGTATCACCTTTAGTAGTAATAGGTTTACGGGCTATCGGTTCTTTGCATGCAACAAAACCAATTAAAGCTATCAGTAGTAAAAAACTTTTAAATTTCATACGATTCATTAATTTCTTTTCTATATTTTGATACCAATTTAATAAACTTTTGAACAGTAAATTCTAACGAATCTGTTGATCTAGCTCCTGCTGCATTTTGATGTCCTCCACCATTAAAATGATTACGAGCAAATTCATTTACAGAAAATGTTCCTTTTGATCTGAAGGAAATCTTAACAATTCCCTGATCTTCATCTTCAATAAAGATAGCAGCTAATGTAATTCCTTTGATTGATAAACCATAATTCACAATTCCTTCTGTATCGCCTTTTTGGTAGTCAAATGCTTTTAATTCATTTTTTGATAGTACAAAATAAGCAGTACTTGCTTTTGGCAGCACATGCAGTTGAGACAATGCATGTCCTAATAACTGTAGATTTTGATAAGTATTTGAATCAAAAACTTTGTTATAGATATAGGCATTATCTGCCTCTCTTTCCATTAATTCAGCTACTATTTTATGTGTTCTGGGCTGTGTTGCCGGAAATCTAAAATTTCCGGTATCAGTCATAATACCCGTATAAATACAAGTTGCAATTGTTTTATCTATTAATTGATTATCACCAAGATTGTAAATGAATTCATATATCATTTCACAGGTAGCACTATAACTACTATCAGAAAACATATACTTAGCTATTGTGTCTGGTTGTAAATGATGATCAATCATTACAAAATCACCATTGTATGTCAACAGTGACTTTTCCATATCATCTCCTACTCTACTTAGCGTATTAAAATCTAACAGAAAAATTAATTCGGCTTCATTAATCGCTTTTTTAGATTGTCTGTTTTGCTTATCAAATTTTAAAATATTTTTGGCAGCGGGCATCCAAGTTAAAAAACCAGGCAATTCATTTGGTGAAACCACTGTAACCTGATGGTTCTTTTTATGTAAATAATGCTGCATTGCCAAACTGGCGCCAATGGCATCTCCGTCAGGATTTCGATGCGGAACTATTACTATCTTTTTGGGTGAAGCTAAATAATTTTTTAGTGATTTATATTCTTGTGTATTCATAGTATGCGAATATAAACAAATTCAATTTACCTATCGAAGGTAGTTATTAATTTACTAAATCTTTTTTAAGCATAAAAGTATCTTTGCAGCATCTAAATTGTATATTTGAATATCATAACAAAATAAAAATAATGAAAACAAACAGAACTTTTACAATGTTAAAACCCGATGCTGTTGAAGATGGCCATATTGGTGCTATTTTAGCTAAAATTAACGAAGCTGGTTTTAAAATTGTTGCAATGAAAATGACCCAAATGTCACGTAGAGATGCGCAATTGTTTTATGCCATTCATGCAGATCGGCCTTTTTTCTCAAGCTTAGTAGAATTTATGGTTAGTGGACCTATTGTAGCTGCTATTTTAGAAAAAGAAAATGCTGTTGAAGATTTTAGAGCATTAATTGGAGCTACCAATCCAGCCGATGCGGCTGAGGGTACCATAAGAAAATTATTTGCAAAATCAATTCAGTGCAATGCGGTTCACGGTTCTGATTCTGATGAAAACGCGCTAATTGAAAGTGAATTTCATTTTGCAACACGCGAAATATTTTAATAAAAAAATCGGCTTTAAGCCGATTTTTTTATACCAATTTAATTTGTTCAACAACTTGCTCGCCTAGTTGTTCGTTTATCATTTTCAATATTTTATCCTTACCATAACTCAATTCTTCTCTTAAAACCGAGGATGTTAATTTAATTACCAACGTTTTATTTTTTAAAGTAACACTTTCTGTATATTGAGCAATTGGAGGACCCATAAGTTTTGGCCAAATTTTTTCTACAGTTTGTTTTTGAATACCTTTTTTAAGGTTATTCTCTTTAATAAACTCTTTTAAAATTGCATCAATAGGTAAAAAATCTTCAAAACGTTTTGCCATAATTATAATTCAAAAATGTTATAAGGCTGTTTGGTTCTTTTAATAACTTCTTCGGTTCTTTCTTTATGTGTGTCTGTGATAAATATCTGGCCAAAATCATCATGGTTAACTAAATTGATTATTTGCGCTACGCGTGAATCATCTAATTTATCAAAGATATCATCCAATAATAAAATTGGATTACTGCCAGTTCGTTGCTTAATAAAATCGAATTGAGCCAGTTTTAAAGCAACTAAAAATGATTTTTGTTGCCCCTGCGAACCGTATTTTTTAATAGGATATTCATTAAGTAAAAAGGTTAAATCGTCTTTATGTACCCCAACACTTGTATATTGCAAAACTCTGTCTTTATCTACGTTTTCTTTTAATAAGGCTGTTAAGGTATTATCGAATAATTTGGAATCATAAATTAAATTAACATCTTCTCTTTCATTGCTTATTTCTTGATACCTCTTTTTAAATATTGGAATAAATTTATCAAGAAAAACACGTCTTTTCTCAAAGATAACCGATCCATACAATTCCAGTTGATTGTCATAAACCTCTAAACCAATTGGATCAAATTTTCTATTCGAAGCAAAATATTTCAACAAAACATTGCGCTGAGAAAGTATTTTATTGTAATTGATTAAGGTTTTTAGGTAGTGATTATCGAGCTGAGCAATTACTCCATCAATAAATTTTCTTCGGGTTTCGCTACCTTCAATAATTAAATCTCTATCTGCTGGTGAAATTATAACTAAAGGAATGGTTCCAATATAATCTGCAAACTTTTCATACTCTTTCCCGTTGTATTTTATAAATTTCTTTTGACCCTTTTTATAACTGCACACCACATTTTCGATTCTATTTTCTCTATTATAATCTCCTTCAATCATAAAAAAATCTTCATGATGTCGAACATTTTGTGAACTTATGGGGTTAAAATAACTTTTAGCAAAAGACAAATAATAAATAGCATCTAAAACATTGGTTTTACCAACACCATTATTTCCCACAAAACAATTGATATTTTCATTAAATATGAATTCTTTTGTGTCAAAATTTTTAAAATTTATTAGCGATAACTTCTTAAGAAACATAGTTTTTTAACAGTTCTGAATTTAAATTGCAATTTATTGAAAATTTCCTTAACAGTGTGTTTTTACTTTTCGATTAAATATCCTATTTTTGCGCGTAATAATTAAATTAAAATGGCAACATACAAAAAGAAAGTAACAGAAAAAGGTGCTGGAAAAAAATCTTCAGAAAACATGAAAAGTACAACAGCTGAAGTTTTTAATACCTTAGACTCTACCGCTTCAAAATCAGAAGCATTTATCATAAAACAACAAAAAAATATTTTTATTGCTTTAACAGCTATTGTTATTGTAATTTTAGGATATATGGCATATCAGAAATATGTTGTTGAACCAAAAGAATTTGAAGCTGCAGATGAGTTGGCATTCCCTAAAAAATACTTTGATTTAGCAGTATCTACAGAAGTTGCTACAGATTCATTGTTTAGTTTAAGCTTAAATGGTGCCGATGGTAAGTATGGTTTTGTTGATATTGCAGACAAATACAGTGGAACTAAAGCAGGAAATTTAGCAAATTACTATGCAGGTATTGCATACTTGAAAACTAAAGATTATCAAAATGCAATTTCCTACTTAAACGATTTTACATCTAAAGATGAATTATTAGCTCCTATAGCAAAAGGTGCTATTGGTGATGCATTTACAGACATCAATCAACCAAAAGAAGCTTTAGAATATTATGAAATGGCTGCAGAAATGCGAACCAACGATTTTACAACACCGTTTTATTTATTTAAAGCTGCGAACACTGCTTTTGAATTAAAAGACTACAAAAAGGCAACAACTTATTTTACCAAAATAAAAGAAGAATTTCCAAGCTCGAGTGAAGCTGTAAATATTGATTTATATATCAGCAAAGCAACCTATGCCGGTTCGCAAGAAAAATAAGAACAATGGCAACAACTAATTTATCAGCTTATGATAAAACTATCATCCCAAACACGAGCAAGCTACGGTTTGGGATTGTTGTATCTGAATGGAACAGTCATATTACAGAAAGCTTATTTCAAGGAGCCTACAATACCTTAATTGAGCACGGGACCTTAGAAGAAAACATCATTCGTTGGAACGTACCCGGTAGCTTTGAACTCATTTACGGTTGTAAAAAAATGTTGGAAACTCAAAAAGTTGATGCTATTATCGCTATTGGAAACGTAATACAAGGAGAAACCAAGCATTTTGACTTTATATGTGATGGGGTAACACAGGGAATTAAAGACTTAAATATAAAGTTTTCTGTTCCTACTATTTACTGTGTTTTAACCGATTATAACATGCAGCAATCTAGAGATCGTTCGGGTGGTAAACACGGCAATAAAGGTGTTGAATGTGCAGTGGCTGCTATTAAAATGGCTTTTTTAAATCAGATTTAACATTTTAAATTCACATCTTTTATTTATTTCTGTAACTTTATAGAGTTAATTGATTGAACTATGTTTGGAAACTTTTTTAAACCTCGAACCCATTATGAATTTGACTACAAACCTCGTTATTACGACGAACGTAAGGAGCGTCTTGAGAATTTAAAAAAGAAATACGAAGACCAATCTGAATTGGACGATGCATCATTAAAAATTCGATTAACAAAAAACAACCTAAAATCTGATTGGATACGTGCTAAAAAAAGTACAGCAGACAGAAATACCTCATTACGACTAGCTATTATTATTACAATACTAGTAGGTCTAATAGCTTACATTTTTCAAATACACACGCTGTTTTAATGCCAGATATCATTCAATTGTTACCTGATCATGTGGCCAATCAAATTGCTGCAGGAGAAGTAGTTCAGCGACCTGCGTCGGTCGTAAAAGAATTGCTTGAAAACGCCATTGATGCCAAGGCAACCGACATTAAACTATTGGTTAAAGATGCAGGTAAAGCTTTAATTCAGGTAATGGATAATGGATCTGGAATGAGTGCAACTGATGCACGCTTGTGTTTTGAACGCCATGCAACCTCAAAAATCAAATCTGCTGATGATTTATTTAACATTCACACCAAAGGATTCAGAGGCGAAGCATTAGCTTCAATTGCTGCAATTGCTCATGTAGAGCTTAAAACTCGTATAGAAGCTGATGAACTAGGAACTTTTATACTTATTGAAGGTAGTGAAATAACAGAACAATCCTTTGTCAATACTCCAAAAGGCACAAGTATTTCAGTAAAAAATTTATTTTACAATATACCTGCCAGACGAAATTTCCTAAAATCTACAACAGTAGAGATTAGGCATATTATTGATGAGTTTATACGTGTTGCCTTAGCACATTCGTCCATAAGTTTTTCCATGTATCACAACGATCAGGAGGTTTATCATTTACCTTCTGCCAATTTACGTCAGCGAATTGTTGCTCTTTTTGGATCAAAAACCAATGAAAAGTTAGTACCAATTACAGAAAATACGGATATTTTAAACTTAATTGGATTTGTAATAAAACCCGAATTTGCTAAAAAAAAACGTGGTGAACAGTTTTTCTTTGTCAACAACCGTTTTATTAAAAGCAGCTATTTAAATCATGCTATTACTAGTGCTTTTGAAGGTTTAATTGCTGATGGATGTTTACCTTCATTTTATTTGTATTTAGAGGTTCCGCCTCAGTCTATAGACATCAACATTCATCCTACCAAAACTGAAATTAAATTTGATAACGATCAATCGATCTATGCTATTTTGCGTTCTACCGTTAAACACAGCTTGGGTCAGTTTAATATTGCTCCATTACTTGATTTTGAACGCGATGCCTCGTTAGATACTCCTTATCAATTTAAAAATAAGCCCATTTCAAAGGAGCCTCCTATTGAAGTTGATCGAAATTTCAATCCTTTTAAAGAAACCCTATCTTCTAAACCTAACCGAATTGAGATTAAAGAACATTTGAATTTTATTTCATTCGAGAGTGAAATTTCCCAACAAGAACTAGCTATTGAAGAAGTTGTCACTAAACATAAGACGTTTCAATTGCAATCAAAATATATTTTGAGTTCCATCAAATCTGGGATAGTATTAATTAACCAGCAATATGCACATGAGCGCATTTTGTATGAAGAACTGTTTAAATCTACTTCATTATCTAATTTGACTATTCAAAAATTGCTGATACCGTTAAAAATTAATTTTAATACACCCGATTTAGCACTTTTAAAATCTATTACTAACGAAATTTCACAGTTAGGAATTGAAATTGCAGAATTTACTAAAGACTCCATAGTAATTTCAGGCATTCCTGTATTAATTGATGAAAATAAATTAAACTCAATATTTGATTCTTTAATACATGCATTTCAAAATGAAATACCAACCGACAGTTACAGCACAACCGATTTAATTATCAAAATAATTCTTAAAAATATTTCAATAAAAACTGGAAGTAAACTAACAGAAAAAGAGCAAGATGAATTAGTAAATCATCTTTTCGATTGCAAAGAACCAAGTATTTCTCCATTTGGTAAAAAGACTTTTGTTACGCTTTCACTCAATGATTTTGATTCATTTTTCAATTAATTTAACATTTAACTCCAACTATGGGAAGAATAACCGATACCATTAAACATTTAATAATTCTAAACGCACTATTTTTTTTAGCAACCTTTGCTGTAGGACCAGTAGTTCAAGAGCAAATGGCATTGTATTTTCCTAAAAACCAAAATTTTGCGTTGTGGCAATTTGTTTCGCATATGTTTATGCACGGCAGTTTTATGCATATTTTGTTTAATATGTATGGTCTATGGGCATTTGGATCTCCTCTGGAACAAATGTGGGGGAAAAATAAATTTTTATTCTTTTATTTTTCTGCAGGTGTTGGTGCCGGGCTAATTTATACGGCTGTTAATTTTTTTCAATTTCAAGAAGTGTATCAAACACTTGTTGGTATTGGTTTGTCTGATCTTACTATTCAATCAATTTTAGAAACAGGTAAGTACAATACAGAAATTCTGAATTATGTGTCTGCCGATAAACTTAATACATTCTATAGTATTTATCATGTTCCAGCAGTAGGGGCATCTGGAGCACTATACGGTGTTTTAGTGGCCTTCGCAATGCTATTTCCGAATGCCGAGTTGATGTTGATATTTATTCCATATCCGATTAAGGCAAAATATTTTATTCCTATAATTGTTGGTTTAGACTTATTTTCTGGTGTTACAGGTTTTTCTATTTTTGGAGGTGGTATCGCACATTTTGCCCATGTGGGTGGAGCTGCAATTGGCTATTTTATTATGTGGTATTGGAAAAAAAACCAATTTAGACGCTGGGATTTATAAGTATGACCACATTTAAAGACATATTTAACAAGTTTAAAAACAGTAGCATCATTGAGCAACTCATTGTGTTAAATACGCTTTTTTTCTTGTTTAGTATTGTATTTAAATTTTTTGCTTTAAACTGGCTTGCTTTATCGTCCAATCTCGATTTCTTTATTTTAAAACCCTGGTCTTTAGTTACCTATGCTATTGTTCACATTGATTTTTTTCACCTGTTATCAAATGTGTTGGTACTTTATTTTATTGGAAATCTGTTTTTAACATTCTTTAATAAACATCAACTAATTACCGTTTATATTGGAGGATTAATAAGTGCAGCAATAGTGTTCTTAATTGTTTCTTACATAAATTCGAGTAATTTTTTGCTTATTGGGGCATCAGGAGCTGTATCAGCTATTTTTATAGCCATTGCAACCAAAATACCTCATTATTCAATAAAACTACTGCTGTTTGGATTTGTTAAATTATGGGTTTTAACTGCAATATGGATAGGTATTAGTTTATTTCAACTCGCAACTCACAATTATGGTGGAGCACTCGCCCATATTGGCGGTGCCTTATTTGGTTTTTTTTATATTTATTTTAATTTCAATAAATTTCAATTATTTTCGTTTAAGCAGAAGTCGAGTCGTCAGTTTAAAAAAGTGTATAAATCTTCTGGACAAATGAAAAAGAATCAATTAAATGGTGATGAAAGACAAGCAACTATAAATAAAATTCTAGACAAAATCAGTAAATCTGGTTACGATTCACTTTCAAAAGAAGAACGCGAATTTTTATTTAAACAAGGAAAATAATAGATTTATTTTAGTCAATGAAAAATCTTTCACTTATTGATAAAGTGCTTTTTATCATCAACAATTTGGTGGCATTTGCTTTGTGTATTGCTTATTTTTTACCTTATTTTTCTCCGGATAAATATGCTAAAATTGGTATAATTAGTTTAGCAGTACCCTTGTTGATTTTTATTAATGTGGCTTTTGCTATTTTCTGGTTAATAAAATTAAAAAAACAATTTTTATTGTCGACTGTTGTTCTGTTACTTGGATTCAAATATGTGAACTCTTTGTATAAAATACCTTCAGATGATAAAGTCAAACTAACCGAAGGTGTTAGTATAATGAATTACAATGTACGTATGTTTAATTTGTATTTATGGATCGATGATAAGACCATAAACTCCAAAATAATCGATTTTTTAACCAATGAAAACCCCGATATTTTGTGCATACAGGAGTTTCATGCATCTGAAAAAGAACATTTTAAATACAAATATAGCTACATTAAAACCAACGAAGATCAGTCTAAGATAGGTCAAGCTATTTTCTCAAAATATAAAATCATTGATTCTGGTTCATTAGATTTTCAAAAGTCTGGTAACAATGCCATATTTGCCGATATTGTTATAAAAAAAGACACAGTTCGAATTTATAACATTCATTTAGAATCGCTTAGACTAAATATCTTAAAGGAAAACTTCGGTGAAAAAAATTCCGATCAAATTCGAAAACGTTTTGAAAAGGCATTTAAAAAGCAAGTAAGTCAGGCCAATTTAATCTTAGCACATCAATCAAACTCGCCTTACAAAACCATCATTTCAGGTGATTTTAACAATACGCAGTTTTCATGGGTGTATCGTGAGATGAAAAAGGGTAAAAACGATGCTTTTGCTGAGCAAGGAAGCGGATTTGGTAAAACCTTTGATTATCCATTTCCATTTAGAATTGATTATATTTTAGTAGATGATTCCATAGAAATTACATCTTTTAAAACATTTGATTTTAAGTATTCGGATCACTTTCCAATTAAAACAACTTTGGCCCTTTAATTGACTTTGTAAACATGCTTTAAGTTTAACAAGTTAATTGGATTAATTCCCAATCCTCTTACATTTTTTTGCGAAAACCTAACAACCTCATCATAATATAAGGGTACAATTGGAGCAGAACTCATCAATAAACTATCCATTTTAAAGTATAATTTATTTCTTAAATTAACATCAACTGTGGCCAATGATTGTTCGTACCAGGCATCAAATTGTGAATTTTTATAGTGAAAATAATTAGGCCCATTTGGAGCAAAATTTTTGCTATAAAACAATGATAAGTAGTTTTCGGCATCGGGATAATCAGCTATCCAACTACCTCGAAAAACCGAAAGCTTACCAGAAGCTTTTGCCTGACGTAACATAGATGATGGTACTACATCAATTTTCATTTCAATACCTACTTTTTTTACTTCGCGTTGAATGTATTCGCATAAATCAACATATTGACTGTTTGTTGAAACCACCACTGTTGGATTTAAATCATTTGTTTGCTGCTTATACTGTTTAACCAATTCTTTAGCCTTAAGCATATCATAAAAATAACCCCTTACCTTTTTAGGCTTAGATAACCCATCGGGGACAATACCGTGAAAGGCGGGTTTCCCGATACTGTTACGTAAATAAAACAACATTTTCTCGCGGTCAAAACTATAATTAATGGCTTTTCGCAGTAATTCATGCACCGGTTTCTGATCCATGCTTGCAGGCAGATAAAATCCGAGATATTCAGTATTTAAATACGAACTTTTATACAAATTAATTTCATCGTTAAAACGAGCATTAAGCTTACCAGAATTATCAATTAATTCATCCTTATACGATACATCGATACCCGACAAAAAATCGATATTTCCTTGTACAAACTGCATAAATTCGGCTTGTTTATCAGGTAAAAAAGTAATGGCTACTGCTTCCAAATAAGGCAATTGATTTCCGTTGGAATCTTTTTCGTAATAGTTTGTGTTTTTTCGTAACACCAATTTGGTATTTTCGACCCATAACTTAAACTGAAAAGGACCCGTACCAATAGGATTTGCTCTAAAATTTGTACCCTCAATCTCAATGACTTCTTTTGGAACTACCGAACAATATTTCATGCTTAGTAAACCTAAAAAACCAGGAAATGGCGTTTTTAAACTAATACTTAAAACATATGGTGCTATAACTTTAATTTCTCCAACATTTTGCATAACCCAAGAACCGGGCGATGCTACATTTTCATCGGTTAATCTATTAAGGGAGTATAAAAAATCGGATGCATATACTTTGCGGGTTTTTAGTTTACCAAATGCCTTGTGTTGATGAAAATAGACATCATCTCTTAAATAAAAGGTATAGGTTCTGCCATCAGACGAAACCTCCCAGTGAGTTGCAATATCAGGTTTTACGTTTAAGGAATCATCCAACTGAACCAATCCGGTATACAATTGATTAACTGCCCAAATATTGGCCTGATTTTTGGCAAATGCCGGGTCTAATGATGAAATATTGGTGTGTTCATTGTATCTAAAGACATGTTTTTTTTGCGCTTCTGAAGTTTTATTGCAAGCGGTACTGGTGAAAACATAAACCAGTAACAGCATATATTTTACAAGCTTAATAATCATTGCATACTTAACCCATGCCTTATTTTCCTGTAACCACTTCTTAATCATTTATTCTCCATATTGAAGGTTTAAAGATAATTCTAAAAATCGTACCTTGCGAGCCATAAATGTACATGAATGGACGGACAAAAAAAAGTAGCATTTTATACCTTAGGGTGCAAATTAAATTTTTCTGAAACCTCAACAATTTCAAGAAATTTTAAAAAAGAAGGATTTAAACGGGTAAATTTTGAAGAACATGCTGATATATACGTAATTAACACCTGTTCTGTAACTGATAATGCTGATAAGCGGTTCAAATCAATTGTAAAAAATGCCCTTAAAATAAATGAAAAAGCTTTTATAGTTGCAATTGGTTGTTATGCTCAACTGCAACCGGAAGAATTGGCCGCCGTTGACGGTGTAGATTTGGTGTTAGGCGCTACTGAAAAATTTAAAATCACGCATTATATAAATGATTTAACCAAGAACGAGGTAAGTGAAATTCATTCGTGCGAAATAGAAGAAGCTAATTTTTACGAAAGCTCCTACTCTATTGGCGACAGAACTCGTGCCTTTCTTAAAGTGCAAGATGGATGCGATTATAAATGCACCTATTGCACCATACCACTGGCTCGAGGAATCTCTAGAAGCGATACATTAGAAAACGTTTTGGCAAATGCTACAGAAATAGCAAATCAAGACATTAAGGAAATTGTTCTAACAGGCGTTAATATAGGTGATTATGGCAAAGGAGAATTTGGCGATAAAAAACACGAGCATACCTTTTTTGAATTGGTTCAATCTCTTGATAAGGTTGATGGAATTGACCGTATTCGAATCTCATCAATCGAGCCCAATTTGTTAGCCAATGAAACCATCGAATTTGTTGCAAAATCAAATGTTTTTGTTCCTCATTTTCATATCCCCTTGCAAAGTGGAAGCAATAAGTTGTTAAAACTGATGAAGCGTCGCTATCAACGCGAAGTATTTGAAGATCGCATTAAAAACATTAAAAAGTTGATGCCAGATGCTTGTATTGGTGTAGATGTAATAGTTGGGTTTCCAGGTGAAACCGATGAATTATTTTTAGAAACCTACAATTTTATAAACGAACTAAACGTTTCTTATTTACATGTGTTTACGTACTCTGAACGTCCAAATACCGAAGCTGTTGAGATGAATGGGGTTGTTCCAAAAAACGTAAGACATAAGCGAAGTAAAATGTTACGTGGATTATCTGTTAAAAAGCGTAGGGCATTTTATGAAAGTCAGTTAGGTAAAACATCTCGAGTGCTTTTTGAAAATGAAAACAAAGATGGATTTATATATGGATTTACGGCTAACTATGTTCGCGTTAAAACTGTCTGGAAACCTGAATTAATTAATTCGGTACATTTAATCCGTTTTAAAGAAATTGATGCAGAAGGCGAAGTATTAATCGATTTTATTATTTAAAATTAGCGATGGAAACGATTCCAATTTATTTGATGCCAGGTATGGCTGCCAACTCAAAAATTTTTGAGAATTTATCGTTTCCTGCACATTATCAACTGCATTATTTAGAATGGCTTGATCCAATAAAGAATGAAACACTTCCAAATTATATTAAAAGATTATCATCACAAATAACACACGAAAATCCTGTATTAATTGGTGTTTCAATGGGAGGTATAATTGTTCAAGAGTTAAAAAACCTTATTAATACCAGACGGGTAATTATTATTTCGAGTATCAAGTCAAAAAATGAATTTTCTCCAACATTAAAATTTTTAAATACTTTAAAAGTTTATAAAATAATACCCTTTTCAATTAACAATTTTATTGAGCCATCAGTAAAATTGTATTATGGAAAGAAAGCTCATAAATACCTTAACTTATATAATTATTATCTTACCAAACGAGATAAAAATTATTTAAATTGGGCCTTACAAACAGTGGCTTATTGGAATCGAGTTACAGTTGATGATGAAATATATCATATACAAGGCAGTAAAGATGAAATTTTCCCTGTAAAATACATCAAAAATTGTAAAATTGTACCTAACGGAACGCATATAATGATAATTAACAAGGCCAAAACTTTGAGTAAATTACTAATTGAAATTATTGAAAATGAAGATAGAATCAACCTCAATTAAGGATGTATTAATTCTAAGTCCTACCGTTTTTAAAGATGAAAGAGGTTACTTTTTTGAATCGTATAATCATGAAAAAGTAGCTTCATATCTCAAAACTACCTTTGTACAAGACAATGAATCATTTTCTAAAAAAAACGTACTTCGCGGTTTGCATTTTCAGGTTCCGCCCTTTGCTCAAGCTAAATTAGTGCGTGTAATACAAGGAAGTGTTTTAGATGTGGCAGTTGATCTTCGTAAAAATTCATCTACATACGGAATGCATGTTAAGATGATTTTATCGGCAGAAAATAAAAAGCAACTGTTTATACCTGAAGGTTTTGCTCATGGTTTTATAACCTTGGAAGACAACACTATTTTTAGCTACAAATGTTCTAATTACTACCATAAAGAATCCGAAGAATCATTACTTTGGAATGATTTTGGATTAAATATTGACTGGAATTGCAAAGCTCCGTTACTTTCACCAAAGGATTTAATTGCAGCTCCATTTAGCGAATTTAACAGTCCGTTTAACTAAATAAAGAAAATATGAAAAAGGCAGTTAAAATATACATTGCAGCATCGTTGTTATTAATAAGCGGGTTATTTATTAATGGAGTTTACAACCACAATCATAAAATTACTTCAGAAACTTATACCATTAAAGCATTGAAGGTGCCTCAAAATTTAGATTTTGCTGGCGAAAAAGTACCTTTAAGTATGCCAGACATTTATGAACGATTTGACAAAGAGCTGCATATCATTACCTATTGGCAATCAAACACTTTGTTAACCATAAAACGCAGCAAACGTTTTTTTCCTGTTATCGAACCCATTTTAAAACAGTACAACATCCCAGACGATTTTAAATACCTGGCTGTTGCTGAAAGTGGTTTACAAAATGTGGTTTCGCCATCGGATGCCAGAGGATTTTGGCAGTTATTGAAGGGTACTGCACAGGAAAATGGGTTGGAAGTAAATGAAAATGTCGATGAACGCTACGATTTAGAAAAAGCAACCCATGCTGCGTGTAAATACCTCTTAAAATCTAAAGAAAAATTTGGAAATTGGACCCTAACTGCAGCAGCCTATAACGCTGGAAATACTGGAATTTTTAAACGTACCGATCATCAAAAAGCTGAAAATTATTACGATTTATTACTGGTAGAAGAAACTGCTCGTTATGTTCCACGAATCGTATTATTTAAAGAAATTATTTCGAATCCTGATAAATTTGGATTTCAGCTCGAGGCAGATGATTATTATGCTCCATACAAGTATAGAACCATAGAAATAGAATCTGAAATTACAGATTTGGTAGCTTTTGCAAATGAAAATAATACTACCTATAAGTTATTGCGAATCTACAATCCGTGGTTGCGTGAAAATCATTTAAAAAATAAAGGAAACAAAAAATATCAAGTAAAAATTCCAATTTTATAACAAAACACTCACATGAAAATGACAACAACATTAGTATTAACCTTGGTCATTATTGGACTTTTAGCAGGATTTTTAAGCGGATTAATTGGAGTTGGTGGTGGTATTATAATGGTGCCTATGTTTATATTATTTTTAGGGTTCACCCAACATCAGGCACAAGGATTAAGTTTAGCCGTTTTACTACCACCGGTAACTTTTTTAGCCGTTTATAACTACCATCAAGCTGGAGTTATAGACTGGCGTTATGCATTAATTGTATCGGTAATTTTTATAATCGGTGGATTTATAGGTTCAAAAGTGGCTTTAGCCTTGGATCAGCAAACCCTTAAAAAAGTTTTTGGAGGTATTTTATTGCTAATTTCTATTAAATTGATTCTCGGCAAATAGTCCTTAGCATAACTGATTTTTAACTAAAGTATATTCCGTAATTATTTGTTCAATAATTGTAGCTACCGGTTCAATTTTATGAATGATTCCTGCTATTTGACCAATTTCTAATTCACCTTCTACTAAATCACCTTCAAACATTCCCTTTTTAGAACGACCTCGACCTAATAGTTCTTTAAGTTGTTCAGCGGTTGGGCATTGTTGATATAACTCTTGTAATTTGTTATAAAACGGATTTTTAATCAACCTAACTGGCGCTAATTCTTTTAGTGTTAATACGGTATCTCCTTCTTTAACATTTACAATTACGTCTTTAAAAGCCTGATGTGCAGATGATTCTTCACTAGCCGCAAAACGACTACCTATCTGCACGCCATCGGCACCTAAAACAATTGCCGCTAACATTCCACGACCCGTGGCGATTCCTCCAGCTGCAATTAATGGAATGGTAAGCTGTTGTTTTACCATGGGTATTAAAGTAAAGGTGGTTGTCTCTTCCCGTCCGTTATGTCCCCCAGCTTCAAAGCCTTCTGCCACCACAGCATCAACACCTGCCTCTTGAGCTTTAAGAGCAAATTTAACACTGCTTACTACATGTACTACCGTTATTCCCTTCTCTTTGAGAAATGCCGTCCAGATCTTTGGATTTCCGGCCGATGTAAAGACAATCTTAACATCTTCATCAACAATGATGTTCATAATTTCTTCAATATTCGGGTACAGCATTGGTACATTGACACCAAAAGGTTTATCAGTCGCTTTTTTACATTTTTGAATATGTTCTCTTAGTACATCTGGATACATTGATCCGGCGCCTATTAATCCTAAACCTCCGGCATTGCTAACAGCTGCAGCTAATTTATAGCCGCTTACCCAAATCATTCCACCTTGAATAATTGGGTATTTAATCTTAAAAAGTTCGGTAATTCTTGTTTTCATCAATTTAAATTGGGAATTCCATAACCTCCTTGAGGTGTTGGCGCTGAGTATAAATGCCCCGCTTTTTTAACCATATCAATAATTTCAAGGCTAGTTTTTGTTGGGTATTTTTGCCAATAACAGGCAACGACACCTGCTAAAATTGGAGAAGCAAAAGATGTTCCGGAAGAGGTTTTTACGTTT
>JAGXRT010000076.1 GCA_018335575.1 Bacteroidota bacterium
AAGTTGTGAATTTTGTTAGCGATGTATTTCAATCCGCTTTCACCGTGGTAAACAGTATACATTCCTGCCATTACCGCTAATAGTACTTGTGAAGTACAAATATTAGAAGTTGCTTTTTCTCTTTTGATATGTTGCTCTCGGGTTTGAAGTGCCATACGTAAAGCTCTGTTTCCATCGGCATCAATGGTTACACCGATAATTCTTCCAGGAATGGCTCTTTTGTATTCTTCTTTTGTAGCGAAATAAGCTGCATGCGGTCCGCCATAACCCATCGGAATTCCAAAACGTTGGGTGGTTCCTACCACCACATCGGCGCCCCATTCACCTGGAGGAGTCAATAAAGCGATCGATAATAAATCGGCAGCAACAACTAATTTAGAATCGTTGTTTTTAGCTTTAGTTACAAAATCTGAATAGTCATATATTTCACCATTCATAGCAGGATATTGTATGATGGCTCCAAAAACATCCGATGTAAATTCAAAAGTTTCATGGTTTCCAATAATTAGTTCAATGCCAAGCGGATTCGATCGTGTTTTAAGTACCGAAATGGTCTGTGGTAATACTTCAACAGAAACAAAGAATTTCACTGCGTTTCTTTTTACTTGTTCCTTTGATCGTGAATTAAACAACATTAACATTGCTTCAGCCGCTGCTGTGCCTTCGTCTAATAAAGATGCATTGGTAAGTTCCAAGCCAGTTAAATCTGTTACCATGGTTTGGTAATTTAACAAGGCTTCTAAACGACCTTGTGAAATTTCTGCCTGATATGGGGTGTAAGCGGTGTACCATCCCGGATTTTCAAATATGTTGCGTTGTATAACAGCTGGTAAAGTGGCCGGGTGATATCCTAAACCTATATATGATTTAAAAACCTTATTTTTTTGTGATAATTTAGAAATATGTTCACTGTAATCGGATTCGCAAATGGCATTGTTTAATTGCAGTTCAGATGTGAGTTTAATATCTGCAGGAATAGTTTGGTCGATTAGCTCATCTAAGGAGTTTACCGATATAGTTTTTAGCATTTCCTGTATTTTTTCAGGTCTTGGTCCGTTATGTCTTAGTGAAAATGAATCTGTTTTCATTGTTTTTATTGTTGTAAATTTTGCAGGGTAAAATTAAATAATTTAAAACTAAAAATCAGCTTAATATCATAAAATTATAGTTATTATTTGGCTACATTTAAATTGTGAAAATGCTAAAAAAAATATTTGACTTTTATGTTTTTTCAAACATTCATGTTGGTATTGCTGCTTTTTGTTTTACAAAGATTTCATTACTGATGGTTGAGAATCAGTCAAATGTAATTCCGTTTTGGTTGTTTTTTGCAACTGTTGTTGCCTACAATTTTATTAGAATTGTTGATGTTGATTTATTATCAACAAATCAAATTAACAGTTGGTTAATTGGTAATATTTCTCTGTTAATTTATACTACTTATACAGCAATTATTGGTTTGATTATATTAAGTTTTTTTGTAGAATTTAAAGCTTTAATTTTATTAATTATATTAGGGTTTGTAACTGTTTTGTATGTACTTCCTTTTTTAAAAAACAATAATAAGACGTTTTATATCAGAGAAATACCGTATGTTAAAATAATTTTTGTTGTTACAATTTGGACAATAGTAACAGTAGTTATCCCTATAAAATCTATCAATTTTAGTACAAATTCTAATGAGATTAATTACTATATAATTATTAGATTTTTATTGTATTTAGTTTTAATACTGCCTTTTGAAATTAGGGATGTATTTACAGATGACAAATCATTAAAAACCTTGCCTCAATATATTGGAATTTTTAACACTAAAATATTTGGACTTATTTTATTGGTTTTTATAGCCTTAGTAAACATTTATATAATTAAAAAAGAAGTTAATAGTACTAACTTAATTTTAATAATTACTGCTATTTTTATAGTGTTTTCATCCGTTAAACAATCAAAGTACTATAGTGCTTTTGGTGTAGAGTCTATTCCAGTTTTATGGTTACTGTTGATATTGTTCTTTTATAATTAATTCTTTCTCTAATTCAGGTACATTAAAATATTTAAGTAATTCATCTTCTGTTAGTACTTTGATATTTAGATAAAAAGCACTTTTAATTTTTTGAGAATCTACCACAGATGTTCCTACTATTAAATAATCAGTATTACTGTTAAATTTAGTGTCGATTATTGCACCTTGATCCCACAATAATTTAGCAAGTTCATTTCTCGAAGCAAATTTTTTGAAAGTTCCAGTAATGGCAACTTTTTTATCAGTAAAATGATGAATGTTATAAACAATATTCTTGTTTTTAGTTAAATACTCAGGATTAATTTGTTTATTTTTTTCGTATTCAGAAATCAATTTTTTTCTTTTATTAAAATTAGGTTTCCTAGTTTTATTCTCAGTCTTGTTCGGTTGAAGTACAAGAATAATAGTAAAAATAATTACGACAGAAATTATAACGATTATATTCATAGCAAAGCATTTATCCAAAAATAAGAAAAATATTAAAATAAAAAAACCACGCATTTGCGTGGTTTTTAATAAATTATTGTGTTTTTTTAAAATAGATTTTCTACAGATTCACGAACTTCATCTGCCAAAATTGAATCAACTAAAATACGGCCACTGTGTTCGTCAGTAATAATTTTTTTACGCGATCCAATTTCTATTTGAACTTGAGGTGGAATGGTGAAAAAAGAACCTCCAGAGGCACCTCTTTCAATAGCAACAACAGCCAAGCCGTTGCTAACTTTTGATCTAATACGCTTATAGGCTTTTAACAATTGCTCGTCAATTAAAGAGGCATATTCATCAGACTTGCTTAATAAAATATTTTCATCCTTTTCAGTTTCTTTCATAATAGCTTCTAATTCAGCTTTTTTATGATTTAAATGAACTGTTAATTCAGCAATTTTTTTATTAGTTTCCTCAATTAATTCATTTTTTTGACTGATTTTTAAAGAAAACTCTTTAATGCGTTTTTCAGCTAATTTTATTTCTAAATCCTGGTATTCTATTTCTTTTGATAAGGAATCAAATTCTCTGTTATTACGAACATTTTTTTGTTGTTCTGTATATTTTTTAGCCATTTCTTTATGCGATTCAATAGCTAATTTTTTGTCTTTAATTTCAGACTCTAATTGCTCTACTTCAGTTTGAAATTTTGCTAATCGTGTGTTTAAACCTGCAACTTCATCTTCTAAATCTTCCACTTCTAAAGGAAGTTCACCACGTACACTTCTTAATTCATCAATTTTTGAATCAATTATTTGTAAAGCGTAAAGTGCTTTTAATTTTTCTTCAACGGTAACTTCTTTTTGTTTAGCCATCTTTAAAGGTAATAAATTGGATTTGTATTTGTTTCTGATAAAATGATTGCAAAATTAGCAATTTTTTTTGTAAGATACTCAACTATTAAATTTTTTGTGAACTGTTCGCTTTCATAATGTCCAACATCAATAAGTAATATCTTATTTTCTGCTCTATAAAACTCATGATATTTTAAATCGGAGGTTATAAATGCATCGGCGCCCATAGCAATTGCATTTTCTATAGCAAAACTTCCAGAACCTCCTAAAACAGCTACTTTTTTTACTTTTTTGTTTAAAGGTTTTGAGTGTCGAATACCATTTTTATTCATCAATTTTTTAACATAATTTAAAAATAACTGTTCATCCATTTCAGTTTCCAGTGTACCTATCATGCCTAAACCAACTGTTTGATTATAATTATTTAATGTAATAATTTCATAAGCAACCTCTTCATATGGATGGGTTTTAAACAACGTATTTAAAATGTTTTTTTCATGGTGTTTCTCATAAATTACTGTTAAACACGTTTCTTCTTCTTGATGGGTAACACCAATTTTTCCTACAGTTGGATTAGCATTTTCTTGGGCTCTAAACGTACCTATGCCTGATGTATTAAAGCTACAGTGATCATAATTTCCAATATTTCCAGCACCAGCATCAAATAAAGCAGTTCTCAATTTTTGGGCATCTTTTTGAGGAACGTAAGTGGTTAACTTTTGTATTGAGTTAGATTTAGGAATTAATATTTTAGGATTTTTAATATTTAATACTTCACAAATTTTTGCATTAACTCCAACTTTTGAATTGTCTAAAGCTGTGTGCGTAGCATAGATGGCAATATCGTGTTTAATTGCTTTAAGTATAGAACGTTCAACATAATTCTTACCAGTAATTTTTTTTAAACCAGCAAAGATTATAGGATGAAAACTAATAATTAGGTTGCAATTTTTAGTAATAGCTTCATCAACAACACTTTCTAAAGTGTCTAATGTTACAAGTACATTGGAAATTTCTTTAGATGGATTACCAACCAATAAACCAACATTGTCAAAATCTTCTGCATAGGTTAAAGGTGCAATTTCTTCAATAAGGTGAGTTAATTCGTGAATTTTCATAAAATGAAGTTAAGTATTCAAAGTTAATTTATTCATCCGAATAATAATAATTCTTTTGTATTTTCGCAATAAATGAAAGCATTGCGTAAACTTTTATATCCATTTTCTATACTTTACGGATTAATAACATTTGTACGTAATAAGTGTTATGATTCTGGAATTTTTAAATCCTATGACTTTGATATTCCTATTATTTCTGTCGGTAATTTAAGTGTTGGCGGTACAGGTAAAACTCCACATATTGAATATTTAATTCGTATGCTGCAAACATCAAAAAAAATTGCCGTTTTAAGTAGGGGATACCAACGAAAAACTAGTGGTTTTTTAATTGCAAAAGATGGTTTAAATGCATTTGAGTTAGGGGATGAACCATTTCAATATTTCTCTAAATTTAAGGATGTTATAGTAGCTGTTGATGAAAAAAGAGTAAGGGGTATACAACAACTGTTAAAATTAACATCACCTCCAGATGTAATTTTATTAGATGATGCCTTTCAACACAGAAGTGTAAAACCAGGACTTTCCATTGTTTTAACTCCATATGATGATTTGTTTGTTGATGACCATATGTTACCAATGGGAAATCTTCGAGAATATAAATCTGGTTCTAAAAGAGCTGATATTATTATTGTTACCAAATGTCCTAATTATTTAGATAGTATAGAATGTCAAAATATTAAAAATAAAATTAAGCCAACTGTAAATCAAGAATTGTTTTATAGTAAAATAACTTATCAATATAATTTACAAGGATTTGATAATAGTATAAATATTAATGAATTACATAGATATGAGGTGCTTTTAATTACTGGTATCGCAAATCCGAAACCATTATTAAATTTTTTGACTCAAGTTAATGCAAAATGTACTCATTTAGCGTTTTCAGATCATCATAACTTCACTAGTAGTGACATCATCAGCATAAAGAACACGTTTAGCAATTTAACATCAGAAAAGAAGATAATTTTAACTACGGAAAAAGATTATGTTCGTATATTTGCATCCCTCGAAAAATGCTATTTTATTGCTATCGAGACACGTATAATAAATAATGAGAACATTTTTATTCAAAAAATAAAAGACTATGTGGGATAAAGTTCAAGAAACAGTTGCTTTCTTACAATCGAAAGGAATTACAAAGCCAGATTATGGAATAATTTTAGGAACCGGACTTGGTAGTTTAGTTGATAATATAACTGTTGATTTAAAGTTACCATATGAAGAAATAGTGAATTTTCCTGTTTCAACTGTTGAAGGACATTCGGGTGAATTAATTTTTGGTGAACTTGGGGGAAAAAAAGTATTGGCTATGAAAGGTCGTTTTCATTATTATGAAGGGTGGGATATACAACAAGTAACTTTCCCTGTTCGTGTTATGAAATATTTAGGAGTAGACAATTTAATTGTTTCCAATGCTTCTGGTGGTGTTAATCCATTATTTAAAGTAGGAGATGTGATGATAATAACAGATCACATCAACTTTATGCCAGACCATCCGTTAAGAGGCCAAAATGATAAACGTTTCGGGCCACGATTTGTAGATATGCACGAACCGTATTCTATGAAAATGATTGCAAAAATGGAGGAAATTGCTAAACAAAATAATATAAAAGTTCAAAAAGGAATTTACTTAGCTTTACAAGGTCCAACTTTTGAAACTCCTGCTGAATATATGATGGTAAAAGCAGTTGGGGCTGATTGTGTTGGTATGTCGACTGTTCCAGAAGTTATTGTTGCAAAACACATGGGAATGACTTGTTTTGGGGTTTCTGTAATTACCGATATGGGTGGCGAAGGACATGTAGTTGCTGTATCGCACGAAGAAGTTCAAGAAGTTGCCCGAAAAGCAGAAAAGGTTGTTGCTAAACTTGTTAAACAGTTTGTTGAGGAATATTAAAATTTACAGCAAACCGTAATAAACCATTTTTACAATACCGTCAGCAAGTCCAATTTTTGGAACATATATTTTTGATGCATTACTCCATTCCATTGCAGCAGTGTATATTTTTAATGCTGGTATGATTACGTCTGCTCGGTCAGGATTTAAACTAAGTTCAATAATACGTTCTTCATAGGTCATCAAACTTAAGTTTTTATATTGTTCCATTAAATAATCAAACGATAATGGTTTCATTTGAGCTTTACCTGATAATTTAAATATTTTATTAATATTTCCTCCAGAGCCAATTAAGGTTAAGTTTTTAATGCTGTGTGTTTGTTCAATAACCCATTTTTTAGCTGCTTTCCAATCTGCTTTAGCCTCATCTGGAGTTTCAAGCAATCTAACAGTACCAATTTTAAACGATTTTGAAGTAATTAATTCTCCTTTAGAGAATAAAGTAAATTCTGTGCTACCACCTCCAACATCAACATACAAATACGATTTGTTGTCTTCGATCAACTCTTTAATATCGGTTTGAGAAATTATTTGCGCTTCTGTCTTTCCGTCAATTATATCAATTTTAATACCCGTTTTTTTGTAAATTTCCTTAACAATTTCGGGTCCGTTAGTAGCTTCTCTCAAAGCCGATGTTGCACATGCTTTATAATTTTCTACTTTGTGAATATCCATTATTCGTTTGTAAGAATCCATTGCTTTAACCATTCGGTCAATATTTTCATCGGATATTTTCCCGTCTAAAAAGGTATCGGCACCTAAACGAATTGGGACCCTGACTAAGGAAGATTTTCTAAAAAGGGGTTCTTTATTTTGAGGAATTACAACATTGGATATCAATAAACGAACACCGTTTGATCCAATATCAATTGCTGCGTATTTTTTTAATTCTAACACTAATTATTTATTTTTTACTTTATGAAATCGAGGAAATTCTACTAAAACTGTTTCTCCTTTTTTTATGTTTTTCCAATGATTTTCATCAAATTTAATTCCTACTACACCTGCGGTTGGCACATTTTCAATTTCTTGACTTCCAAATTTGTTGACAAAATCATTAATTCCGTGATTGTGGCTAAATATAATTGCGGTATCAAAATCATCATCTAAAGCATAAATAGTTTTTAATAAATAGCCATCACTAAAGCTATACAACGACCTATTGATGTTTAAATTAGCCAATGGATATCCTAAAGTATCTGAAAAAATAATGGCGGTATGTAATGCTCTGTTAGCGCTGCTAGATACAAAAACATCGGGTTTTTTAATTTTATTTTTTAAGATAGATGCAATTAAATACGCATCGCTTATGCCTCGCTCAGTAAGAGGTCTGTCATAATCTTTAACATCTGTGTAATCCCAAGATGACTTTGCATGACGCACAATGTAAAGTGTTTTCATAGATAGTTTGCGCTAGTTTTTATCAAATATAAAAAAATTAAGGTGCTAAACGAGAAATTTTCCACTCGAAATTTTCTTGTAAAGTATATAAAATTCGATCATGCATTCTGTTTGGTCTGCCTTGCCAAAACTCGATAGCTATTGGCTTTACTATATACCCACCCCAATAATCAGGTCGTGGAATTTCACTTCCTTTAAATTGATTTTCGAAATCTTTTAAACGATTATCCAAATAAGCTCTTGAAGGTACTTCACTACTTTGATCAGATGCCCACGCACCTAATTTGCTGCCGTCGGGTCGTGATTCAAAATAACCATCAGATAAATTTTCAGGTAATTTTTCTGCAATTCCTTTTACTAAAATTTGCTGTTCTAATTGATGCCAAAAAAACGAAATACTAACTTTCGGATTTTTTTCAATAGCCTTTCCTTTATCGCTGTTATAGTTGGTATAAAAAATAAAGCCTTCCCAGGTAAATCGTTTTAATAATACAATGCGCGATTTTGGAAATCCATCGAGTTCTAATGTTGTAATATTCATGGCATTAGCTTCTTCAATAAAACCAGATTCTTCCGCGTTGAAATACCATTTCTGAAATAATTCCATTGGATTTTCAGGAATATTATTTTCCAGCAATTCCTGTTTTTGATACACTTTACGTTTTCCTCCTAAATCTTTATCCATTTTCTGTTCGTTTGATAACTATAATTAAACCGATAAACGTTAATAATCCATTAAATATAAGAATTTCAAAACCAAACTCGTAACCAAACCACTGCTTGCTATAGTTGTTTACAAAAATGCTTATAAGTACCGATAAAATTGAAATGATTGGTACAAATTTATCATTGATATTGAATTTAGTAAACAGTCCAAATGCATATAATCCTAATAATGGTCCGTATGTGAAACCAGCAAATTTAAATAGCTTAGCAATTACGCTTTCATCAGCAATTAAATATTTAAAACTAATTATAACTACAATAAATACTAATGTAAAAAGAATGTGTATTTGTTTTCTTACCGCAATTTGACGCGCTTCAGAAAACCTTTTTTCAATATCTAAAATATCAATACTAAAAGAAGTGGTTAAGGCTGTTAAAGCACTGTCTGCGCTAGAATATGCAGCTGCAACCAATCCGAGGATAAAGAAAATTGCTACCGAAGTTCCTAAATAACTATTAGCCAGCGTTGGGAAAAGCGCATCTTTATGAGCATCGATACCATTTTGTTGTGCATAAACTGTTAAAAGTAATCCTAAAATTAAAAAGAATAGATTTACAATGGTAAGTACAATAGTAAACCAAAACATGTTTTTTTGAGCATCTTTTAAACTTCTGCACGTAAGATTTTTTTGCATCATATCTTGGTCTAAACCTGTCATTACTATGGCAATAAAAGCACCCGAAAAAAATTGTTTCCAGAAATAGTTTACAGAATTTACATCATCAAAAAAGAAGGTTTTTGAAAGGGAACTTGAACCTATAAAATCGATAAAATTACTGCTATTTAATCCCAGATCATCAGAAATCAATACAATACAAACACCAACTGCTACTAGCATAAATAAAGTTTGTAATGTATCAGTCCAAATTATGGTTTTAATTCCAGATTTAAAAGTATACACCCAAATTAAGAATATTGTGATTGAAACTGTTATCCAATAATCAATATTTAAAGCGTCAAATACCAATAATTGCAATACATTAGCAACAAGAAAAAGTCTAAAACTGGCACCAATTGTTCTTGAAATAATAAAATACCAAGCACCAGTTTTATATGAATAAGTTCCAAACCGGGTTTCTAAATAGCTGTATATAGAAGTTAAATTAAGCTTGTAATACATTGGTAATAATACTGTTGCGATAATAAAATATCCAACAGTATATCCTAATACCATTTGCATATAACTAAACTGAGAAGCTTCTACCCAGCCCGGAACCGAAATAAATGTAACTCCGGATAATGAAGCACCTATCATTCCAAAAGCAACAACATACCACGGAGAGTTTTTCTTTGCTTTAAAAAACACCTCGTTACTGTCTTCGGTTTTTGTGAAATATGATACTAGAATTAATAATCCAAAATAGGTCGCAATTAAGAATAAGATTAGGTGTGGTTGCATAATTTTTATTTGTGATAAGAGCAAAGAAACTAAAAATATTGAAATGTTTTAAGTTGATTATGTACTTTTGTTGCATGAATTTTTCATCAAAAATATTAGAAACTGCTGTAAATGAGATTGCTCATTTACCTGGTATCGGTAAAAGAACCGCATTGAGGTTAGTTCTTCACCTTTTAAAGCAACCAAAAGAACGCACAAAACAATTATCAAATGCATTAATCAAGTTAGTTGATGAGATTAAATATTGTAAAAATTGTCATAATTTATCTGATATAGATGTTTGTCAAATTTGTGCAAGTCCAAATAGAAATGAAAGTATAATTTGTGTAGTAGAAGATGTCCGCGATGTAATGGCTATCGAAAACACTACACAGTACAAGGGATTATATCATGTTTTAGGTGGAAAAATATCGCCAATGGAAGGAATCGGTCCGCATAATTTAACCATTAAAAGTTTGGTTGAAAAAGTTAACAGCGGATTAATTAGCGAAGTAATTTTTGCATTAAGTTCTACCATAGAAGGCGATACAACTAACTTTTACATTTTTAAACAATTGCAACATTCACAGGTTAAAATATCTACAATTGCACGAGGAATTTCTGTAGGCAATGAATTGGAATATACTGATGAAATTACCTTAGGAAGAAGTATTTTAAATAGAATTCCTTTTGAAACTTCACTAAAATCGTGAAAAAATTATCAGTCATAATTGTTAATTATAATGTGCAACATTTTTTACATGTTTGTTTGCAAAGTGTTTTTAAAGCACTAAAAGAGATTGATGCTGAGGTAATTGTAGTAGATAATCATTCAAGCGATGACAGTTGTGAAATGGTTAAATCATCCTTTCCTTCTGTTAAATTAATTGAAAATAAAGTTAATGTTGGTTTTTCCAAAGCAAATAACCAAGGTGTTGAATTAGCTACTGGAGCATATGTTTTAATACTTAATCCAGATACTATAATAGCTGAAAATACTTTTAAAAACTTGCTTTTATTTGCTGATAATAAACCAGATTTAGGAGCTTTAGGTATCAGGTTAATTGATGGTACAGGTGCTTTTTTGTATGAAAGCAAGCGAAATATTCCAACACCAAGTCGTGCTTTTTTCAAATTATTAAGCAATGCTAATGAAAAGTTAGGGTATTACGCCAATCAAATTGATAAAGACACGAATTCTAAAGTAGAAATTCTTGTTGGCGCTTTTATGCTGTTAAAAAAAGAAGTTTATCAAAAAATGGGTGGGTTCGATGAACGTTTTTTTATGTACGGTGAAGACATTGATTTAAGTTATCGCTTGTTAAAATCTGGGTATTCAAATTATTATGTAGGTTCTGAAAGTGCCATTCATTTTAAGGGAGAAAGCACCCAAAAAGATGTTAAGTACTTGGGGTACTTTTATGGTGCTATGAAGTTATTTTACCGTAATCATTATAAATTCAATAAAATATATGATTTTTTAATGGGTATAGGAATTAGATGTTGGTACGCAATCAAATACATTAGATTATTGTTTTTAAAAGAAAAACCTTCTGAGATTTCTAACATTTTATTCATTGGAAATAATAAAGATGTTTTGAAAAAAATTACTTCAATGTATCCGTTAAGCAAGCTGTATGTTGTAGATAATCCGCATTTAGTAGAATATAACTTTGTAGTTGAACTAGATGAAATTGATTCAATTATTTCTAATAATAAGATTCAAGAAATAGTTTTTGATAGTGATGCTATATCGTATTTAAATATTATTAGTTTGATGATTAAGCAACATAAAAAAGCAATTACTTACAAAATAAAACCTCAAAACGGAGAATTTATTATTGGAAGTAATTGCTCTATAGGCAAGGGATATATAGAAAAATTTTAAATTTTTTCTATTAATATTCGGGCATCAACAGCAATAATTTCTTTTGAATTTCCTAATAACGGATTTAAATCAAGTTCAGCAATTTCTGGAGCAATAGTCACTAAAGTGCCGATATTTCTAATGTAATGCGCAAATGAAACTAAATCAATTCCTTCCTGATTTCTAATGCCTTGTAATATTGGAAATGCTTTTAATTCTTCTAGCATTTCATTTGATTCCGAAACTGAAACAGGAGCTAATCTTACAGACGTATCTTTTAAAATTTCTATAAAAACACCTCCCAATCCACAGAGAATCATGTGGCCAAAATCTGTTTCTTTTTTTGCTCCGATGAATAATTCAATACCTTTTTTCATTTGTTGTATTAAAACACCAGTTGCATCTTTTATTAGCATTAATGACTCAAAAGCTTCTGCAAGTGCTACTTCGTTTTTAATGTTTAAAATAACGCCTCCCACATCCGATTTATGAACAGGACCAACAACTTTCATCACTAAAGGATACTTTAATATTTCAGCTTCTTTAATAGCATCAGAAATAGTATAAACCGTTTTTTCTTGAACCACAGGTATGTTTGCAGCTTTTAATATTTGCTGAACTAAATCAGGGTGTAAATAACCGTTTGTAGCGTTGTCAATAATTTTTCTGATAGTAATTGAATCAAGCTTTTCTAGTTCAATCATCTCATTAAATGGATTAGCAGTGTGATAAACTTTAGCAAGTGCTTCTCCAAATAATACTTCATCAGGAAAATTGATGCGCCCTTTTGAAATGAAGTAGTCGATTTCTTCTTTTACATTGATTACCGATGGCAAAATTGGATAAATTGGTTTTTTACATGAGTTCATTTTTTGATGAAGCAATTCATATACTTCAAAAACTTTAAATAAACCTGGACTTCCGAATATGACTGCCATTGCGTCGATATTTTCAAAATCGTTTTCACAGGCATCAATAATAAATCCTAATTGTTCTGCTGTTCCTGTGGCTAAGAAATCAATTGGATTCGCAACCGATGAGCCTGGAAAAAGTTTAGTTAAAAGTTCTTCTGATTTTTTTCCCTGAATGGATGGAACTTCCAATCCGTTTTTAGATAAGGCATCAGTCAACATAACTGCCGGTCCGCCAGCATGAGTAATGATAGCAATACGTTTTCCTGTCAAATCAGGATGCATAAATACGGATGCTACATTGATTAGGTCCATTCGTCCATAACAACGCACAATTCCTGCTTTTTTAAATAAGGCATCAACAGCCACATCCGAATTGGCCAGGGCGCCTGTATGTGAGGATGCAGCTCTGCTTCCGGCATCTGAACTCCCTGCTTTTATAGCTGCAATTTTACATCCTTTATTAATTAAAGAACTTGCGTGTTTTAAAAGTTTTTTTGGATTGTTAATACTTTCTATATATAACAATTTTACTTTTGAATCAGTTGTTGGATTAAATGACTCATCTAAATGCTCCAATACTTCTTCTACACCAATTTGGGCACTATTTCCAACGGAATAAATGCTAGAAAATGTTAAACCTGATGCCATGGCAGCTTCCATAATAAATACAGCTGTGGCTCCTGAACCCGAAATAAAATCTACTCCTTTGGGGTTTAATTTTGGTATTGGGGTTGTAAATACTCCGGCATAATGCTGATTAATTATACCTATATTATTAGGACCCAGTAGAGTTCCTCCTGCTTTAGTAATTAATTCTACTAGTTGACGTTCCAGTGCAGCCCCTTCTTCGTCTTTTTCACTAAAACCTGCAGAAAATATGATAAAACCTTTAGTGTTTTTTTGTTCGGTAAGCACTTTAACAGCTTCAACTGTATATTTTGCAGCAATGGCAATGATGGCTACATCAACCTGTGGCAACATAGAAACATCAGAGTAACTTTTAATGCCTTGAACTGTTTGTTGTTTTGGATTTACAACAAATAAATCGCCCTTAAAATTATAGTCGATTAAATTTTTTAAAACATTGCCTCCCGGACTTTGTATATTGTCAGTTCCGCCAACAACAACAATGCTACTAGGTTTAATAAACTTTTGATGTAACATAATTTAATTAATTACAGCAGCAGCTAATTCTTGTCCTTTTTTATACGCTTGTATGTTGATATTTACAATACGTTCTCCTTTTCTGTTAAACAAATCGGTTATGGCTTTTAGTAATCCATCATCTTTAATTGGTAAAAAAGCAGAAGCAGCACCTAACATTACTACATTAGCAGCTTTTGATGTTCCTATTTTTTTAGCCTCTTCTGTAGCATTAACAATAATATGATTTGGATATGATTTTATCTTTTCAAATAATTCTTTCAATTCCGGATAGTTAGGAATATTTACAAAGGGTTCTGCATCGGTAATCAACCAGCCGTCTTCTTTTAAGTAAGGTAAGTAACGTAAGAGTTCCATGGGTTCTACAGAAATAATCATGTCTGCTTTTCCCATGGGAATTAAATCTGAAAAAACTTCTGAATCAGAAATACGCACATGCGATTGTACGGCTCCGCCACGTTGACTCATTCCGTGTACTTCTGATTGTTTAATGTGTAAATTATTGTTAAATGCAGCCATATCCAATATGGTTGAGATGGTCAAAATTCCTTGTCCACCCACACCTGCAATGATGATATTTGTTTTCATTTGTTACTAATTTTTTTATAGAATTAACTCAACGTATTTAATTGTTTTACAATTTCTTTACGTTCTTTTGGAAGTTGTACACAGGCTCTTTGAGCAATAATTACAGAAACGCCTTTGTAATTAAACTCGTTACGAAGAATCTCTACATTGTTTTCGTGGTTTTTGTTTAATGGAACAATAACTTTTAAGTGCTCTGGCTCAACACCAATGCCCAAACAAATGTCTTTTAATTTTCCTAGTGCAGCAGAGTCTTGAGCACCTGTCATTGCAGAAGCAGAATTGTCTGATATAATGACAGTAATTGGTGATTTTTCATAAACGGCATCTAGTAAGCCAGTCATGCCAGAGTGGGTAAAAGTTGAATCACCAATGATGGCTACAGCAGGAAAAACACCAGCATCGGCAGCACCTTTAGCCATAGTTATAGAAGCACCCATATCAATGGCTGTATTGATAATGTTATGCGGAGGCAGCACTCCTAATGTGTAACATCCAATATCAGAAAACACCTGTTTATCACCAATTTCTGGTATCAATGTTTTTAAGGCTTCAAACACATCGCCATGACCACATCCAACACATAATTGCGGAGGTCTGTTTTCAACGATTGTTGGAATTTCTTGCGGAATATTTTCAATAATGCCTAATGATTTTGCTACAATGTTTGGATTTAACTCGCCTGTTCTGTTTACGTCTCCGGTTAATCTTCCAATAACTTTGGTGTCATCGCCAAAGTAATCACCTATCATATCTTCAACTAATGGATACCCATCTTCTAAAACTAAAATTTTATCACAGGTTTTAAACAACTCTTTTACTTTTTTTCTAGGTAAAGGATAATGTGTAACTTTTAAAACAGAATATGGACACTCATCTTCAAAGTTTTCCATTAAATAATTGTAACCCAATCCGCAAGCAATAATTCCTAGTGATTTGTCTTTACCGATGGTTAATTGGTTGTATGGAGAGTTTTCAGCAATTGCTTCAATTTTTGGCTGAATGTCTAATAAATTTTGGTATAAACCGCGAGCATAACTAGGTATTAAGGCAAAACGTTTGGTGTCTTCTGGTAAATTTAATTCGTTTTGTGCAATACGATCTTTAGTATTAACAAAAGCTCTTGAATGTGATAAGCGTGTTACAGTTCGTATTAAAACAGGTAATTTTAACTCTTCGGATAAGTCAAATGCATAACGTGTAAGGTCGTACATTTCTTGCTGATTGGAAGGTTCTAAAATTGGAATCATGGCAAATTTTCCGTAAAATCTTGAATCTTGTTCATTTTGTGATGAGTGCATCGATGGATCATCTGCAACTACAACTACCAATCCTCCATGAACACCAGATATGGACATGTTCATAAACACATCAGCAGCGACATTTAATCCAACGTGTTTCATTACAGTCATTGCGCGTTTTCCGGCATAAGACATTCCCAATGCGGCTTCCATGGCTGTTTTTTCGTTTACAGACCAAATTGAATGTATGTTTAATTCTGTTGCTAATTTTGAATTTTGGATGTACGCTGTAATTTCGGTAGATGGCGTTCCAGGATAGGCATAAACACCTGATAATCCGGCATCAATGGCTCCTTGCGCTAATGCTTCGTTTCCTAAAAATAGAGTTCTCATTATGTTTGTTGTAAAGTGTATTTATTTAATATGTTGTGCAAATTTAGGTATAAAAAAACACTTAATCCTATTCATTTTTGAATCTAATTAAGTGTTTAATATTATGATATTTATAATCAAAGGTTGTTTTCTTGCCAATTATTTATCCATTCTGCAATTAAAGAAGCCCAATCATCATTATCATTTAAACAATCAACTCTGTGAAATGCTTCACCGCCATGTTCTAAAAATTCATCTTTAGCTTCCATGCCAATTTCTTCTATTGTTTCTAGGCAATCAGAAACAAAAGCTGGAGTAATTATGGCTAATTTTTTAATACCATTTTTAGCGTATTTTTCAATGGTTTCATCGGTATAAGGTTGAATCCATGGGTCTTTACCTAATCTAGATTGAAAGGTAGTTGTGTAACTACCTTCGGAAAGATTTAAATATTCAACTACTTGTTTTGTTGTTTCATAACATTGGTGTCTGTAGCAAAATTTATGTGCTTCAGAATGTTCATTACAGCAATTGCCGTCTATTTTACAATGAGATTTAGTTATGTCAGATTTTAAAATATGTCGTTCAGGAACTCCGTGGTAAGAGAAAACAATATGATCGTAATCAAAACCTGTAATACTATTTTTTAAACTATCGCCCAGTACTTTTATGTAATTTTTTTGATTGTAAAAAGCTGGAAAATCAACTGTTGTAATTTGAGGAAAATGTTTTTTTCTAATTTCTTCTGCTTTTACAAAAATGGTTTCTGTGGTAGCCATTGCGAATTGTGGATAAAGTGGTAAAATTAAAATTTCATTAACTCCCAAATTTACCAATTCTTGTATACCGGCTTTAATACTTGGATTTCCGTAGCGCATAGCCAATGCAACCGGCACTTCAGTTTTAGCACTAACTTTATCTTTTAATCTATTTGATAATACAATTAACGGCGATCCCTCGGGCCACCAAACTTTTTGGTAGGCAGCAGCCGATTTCTTTGGTCTAGTATTTAGAATGATACCTTTTACTAAAAATAATCGTGATAAGTATGGAATGTCGATAACGCGCTCATCCATTAAAAACTCGTCAAGGTATTTTCTTACATCTTTTTTAGTGGGACTATCTGGTGACCCCAAGTTTACTAAAAGTACTCCTTTTTTATTCAATGTTACTAAGTTTATGAAGTGAATATTGTTTTGGTGTGATTCCGAATTTGCGTTTGAATGCCGCAATAAAATGTGTTGCGGAACTATAACCAACATCGGAGGCTATTTCATTAATATTTTGTTGATTTTCATCTAATAAATTGCGTGCATACTCCATTTTATAATGATATAAATAAGTAAAAACGGGCATGCCGTAATGGTCTTTAAATCCTTCTTTCAGCTTTTTAATATTAAGTCCAACTTCTGCTGCTAAATCTTCTAATGCAGGAGGATTAATCATGTTTTTAGTGATTATTTCTTTTACTCTTTTGTATTTTGAAACATCAGTAGAGTTAGGAATAAAAGGACATTGTTCGATGTCGGCATTTACCTCATCATTAAAATAAAGCGATAAAATCTCATAAATTTTACCTCTTAAAAATAAAGGTTGCAGCGATTTAGAAATTTTATTGTCTATAATTTGTTCTAAATGATTGGCGATTTCAGAATTAATTACTTTAGGTGTTATTATTGGTTGGTCTCCTTTTAAGGTGTTAAAAATAGCCATTTCTTTATCTTCAACATTGAATAAATTGTGAAAATGATTAATGTTTATTAAAATGGCAATTAAATTTGAATTGGGATTGATGTCAAAATACAAATTCATGGGTGTATTTTTAAAAAACACCAAATATGAATTGTAAGCATCAATCTGAACTCGGCAATGTGGCATGTTAAATGCAACATTAGAACTTCCTTTTAAACTGAAAAAAAATTGAATGTAATTTGGATCAATCTGATATGTTGATTTAATCACTTCGTTTGTGTCGTTTTTAATTTGTAAAATGAGCTTATTGTTATTGTCATTACAAATTAAAGAAGTATTTTTGTCGATATTTTTTGAATTCATAATTCGAGAATATGAGGACAAAGAAACGATAAAAATTTGTTAAAAACACTGATTTTTATCATAATTATATGTAAATGTGATTTATATCAGTTAATTCTTTTTTCGATATTTATTGTACTTTTGTCGATATATTTTTTAAAAACCTAATGTTACTTTTGTAACGTAAAATAAAAATAATAAGTTCATGTTGAGTGAAATTTCCAACAAAACACTTTATAATGTAGGGTTAAGTTATAAAAAAGCAGATGTTGCTACTCGTGGTAATTTCAGTATTTCTAAAGAAGATCAAAAGAGATTATTAGAAACGGCTAAAAGACGAGGTATTGAGGGAATTATGGTACTTTCTACTTGTAACCGTACTGAAATATTTGGAATGTCAGATCATCCTTTTCAGTTAATAGATCTATTGTGTAAATTTTCTAAAGGTACCGTTGAAGAATTTATAAAAGTTTCCCACATAAACAAAAACAGCTATGCTGTTAATCATTTATTTAGAATCGCAACTGGTTTAGAAAGTCAAATTTTAGGTGATTATGAGATCGTAGGTCAATTAAAAGAGGCTTATTACCAAGCAAAAGAGCTAAATACACTAAATCTTTATCTTGAGCGAATTTTTAATTTAGCATTGCAAGCAAGTAAAGAAGTTAAAAACACTACAGACTTAAGTTCCGGAACTACAACTGTTTCGTATGCAGCAATACAGTACATCAAAGACAATGTAAAAGATTTTTCTTCTAAGAAAATTGTGCTTTACGGTTTGGGTGATATTGGTAAAAATACAGCCAAAAATATTATTCAATACTTTGATCATTCAAGCATAACTATTGTAAATAGAACTTTTGAAAAAGCAGCCGACTTTGCTAATAAACATCAATTGAGAGTAGCATCATACGATGAATTAAAATCAATAATAGAGCATATTGATATATTAATAGTAGCCACCAGCGCTAAGCAACCAACCATAACAGCTGATTTTATTCCAAATAACAAAGAGTTATTAATATTAGATTTAGCCATTCCGAGAAATGTAGAACCTGTGCTTGCAGAGCGAAATGGAATTACCTTAATAGATGTTGATGTTTTATCAAAAGAAACAGATAAAACAATTGAAAACAGGAAATTACAAATACCTGTAGCGGAAGAAATTATTCAAAAATATATTAAAGAATTAGAAGATTGGTTGGCTTTTAGACGCCTAACCCCTGCGTTAAATTCACTTAAAAAATCATTAGAAAATATTCAAAACGAGGTTTTAGAGTACCATCAAAAGAAATACGATTCTTTTAATGCAGAACATGCTGAAATGGCAACCAATCAAATAGTTAATAGAATTACAGCTCAGTTTGCCAAACATTTAAAAGAAGCAGATACAGACGTGAATAAAAGCGTTTTAATGATGCAAAAAATATTTAATATTCAAGACGAAAAAATAAATGCATAAAACAATAAGAATAGGAACTCGCTCTAGCGAATTAGCATTATGGCAAGCGAATTTAGTAGCTAAACAATTAAAAGATAAGGGATACACTTCGGAAATTATTGAAATCAACTCAAAAGGAGATATTGTTTTAGATAAACCATTGTACCGATTAGGAGTTGTAGGCGTATTTACTCGAAATCTAGATATCGCTATGTTAAACGGTGAAATAGATATCGCAGTTCACTCTTTAAAAGATGTGCCAACAGATTTACCCGAAGGTATAGTTCAAGCTGCGGTATTAGAGCGGGCTAATTTTAATGACATTCTTGTTCTTAAAAATAATACTGATTTTTTATCAAGTGACAATGCTGTTATTGCCACAGGAAGTTTAAGACGCAGAGCACAATGGTTAAATAAATATCCATCACATACAGTAGAAGATTTACGTGGAAATGTAAATACTCGACTTCAAAAATTAAAAGACAATGAATGGAACGGTGCAATTTTTGCTGCTGCAGGTTTAGAGCGAATCAATTTATTGCCAGAAAATCACATAGTTTTAGATTGGATGCTTCCAGCACCAGCTCAAGGAGCAATTATGATAACCGCTCTTGAAAAGGATAAGGAAATATTAGCAATCTGTTCAAAACTCAATCATCAAAATACGGCTATTGCTGTGGATATGGAACGTCAGTTTTTGAATACTATGGAAGGTGGATGTACAGCTCCAATTGCTGCTTTAGCAACCCTAGGTGATAATTGCGTATTATTTAAAGGCGCTTTATTTAGCTTGGATGGAATTCATAAACTTGAGTTTTTAGAATGTATTCCATTTGATGAAATAGAAAATGCCGGAAATCGATGTGCGGAAAAGCTCTTAGAAAATGGAGGAGATGTAATGATGAAAGAAATTAAAGAAGCTATGAACAGCCACTAAATTTATGAAGTCGGAGTTTCAAATATTATCAACCAAAAAATTAACAGATTGGCAACGTGGTTTATTTAACCAATCCCTTGCAATTACTGATACCGATTTTATTAGTATTGAGTATATTCAGGCCAATATTAAAAATACGCCCTCAGCAGTAATCTTTACAAGCCAAAATGCTGTAGTAAGTGTGTTGGAATTTAATACTGAAAATTTATTTAACTATGATAATATTTTTTGTGTTGGCGATAAAACTAAATCGTTGCTTGAAACCAACGGATTTAAGGTAACTCACTGCGAAAAATACGGTGTAGATTTGGCTAATTTTATTGTTAACCAACAAGTTAAAGAGGTAACTTTTTTTTGTGGTGATATCCGATTGGATGAAATTCCTGCTAAATTAGTAGCAAACAATATTAGAGTACAAGAAGTTATCGTGTACAAAACGCTTCAAAAAAATATTAATGTTACTGATAATTTTGATGGGGTTATGTTTTTTAGTCCATCCGGAGTAAAAAGTTATATTGCGGCAAAAAATGATGTTAAACCTAAAGCATTTTGTATAGGAACAACTACTGCACTTACTGCTTCTGAATATTTTAAGGACGTATTGGTGTCAGATAATCCAACTATAGAAGATGTGATTCATAAAGTAAATCAATATTATGTTTAGAACAAGAAGACTTAGAAAAAACGAGAATATACGTCGATTGGTTCGAGAAAATAAACTCAGCGTAGACGATTTAATTTATCCTTTATTTATTGAAGAAGGAGAAAATATTGAAAAGGAAATTGCTTCAATGCCAGGTATTAAGCGTTTGTCTATAGACCGTTTAAAACCAGAGTTAGATGAGGTGGTTTCGCTTAATATCCCTGCTGTTTTGCTGTTTGGTATTCCATCAGAAAAAGACGATTCTGGTTCTGAAACATGGAATGATAATGGTGTTATTCAACAAGGAATCAGATTTATCAAGAAAAACTATCCACAATTGTATGTTATTACCGATGTGTGTTTTTGCGAATATACCTCACACGGTCACTGTGGAATCATTCATAACAACGATGTTGACAACGATGCAACCTTGCCAAACATTGCAAAACAAGTAGTTTCGCATGTAAAAGCAGGAGCAGATATGGTTGCTCCGTCGGGCATGATGGACGGAACCATACAAACCATTAGAGAAGCTTTAGATGCAACCGGTTATTACCAAATTCCGATTATGTCGTATGCAGTTAAGTTTTCTTCATCGTATTACGGTCCGTTTAGAGATGCTGCAGATTCAGCACCTACTTTTGGCGATAGAAAAACATATCAAATGGATCCTGCAAATAGGAGAGAAGCATTAAGAGAAGCGGGTTATGACGATTTAGAAGATGCTGATATATTAATGGTAAAACCAGCTTTATCGTATTTGGATATTATAAGAGATGTACGCAATGAATTTGACAAACCAGTGGCTTGTTACAACGTAAGTGGCGAATATGCCATGATAAAAGCAGCTGCTGAAAAAGGTTGGATTGATGGCGATAAAGTTATGATGGAAACTTTACTTTCCATGAAAAGAGCAGGCGCCGATATTATCATCACATACTTTGCAAAAGAAGTAGCCAAACTATTAAAAAACAGTTAATTAAAAATTAATGGAACAACGTTTTAAAAAATCAGAAAAATTATACAACGAAGGATTGGTGCATTTGGTAGGAGCGGTAAACTCTCCGGTACGAGCATTTAAATCGGTTGGAGGAAATCCTTTGTTTATTAAAAAAGCCAAAGGAAGTAAAATAATCGATGCCGATGGCAATAAATACATTGATTATGTACTATCATACGGTCCGATGATAATTGGTCATCGCCATAAAAAGGTACAAAAAGCAATTTTAAAAGCACTTAAAAAAGGCTATTCTTTTGGCGCTTCATCTGCAGATGAAATCAAGTTGGCAAAAATAATTTGCGATGCTTTTCCATCCACAGATAAAGTACGTTTTGTAAACTCAGGTACCGAAGCGGTGTTTAGCGCCATACGATTGGCAAGAGCTTTTACTGGCAAGGATAAAATTATCAAATTTGCGGGTTGTTATCATGGGCATTCTGATGCGTTACTAGTTGCAGCTGGTTCTGGTTTAGCTACCTTAAGTATTCCGGGAAGTAAAGGCGTGCCTGAAGAAGCAGTGAAAAACACCTTAATTGCAGAGTATAATAACATAGACAGCGTAAAACAACATCTAGATAAGCATCAGGATATTGCTGCTGTAATTATTGAGCCTGTGGCTGGAAATATGGGTGTAGTATTGCCTGAGGGCGATTTTCTAAAAGAACTAAAATCATTATTACAATCAAAAGGAATTTTACTAATTGCCGATGAGGTAATGAGTGGTTTCCGCTCAAAATTTGGTGGAGCAATTGATTTCTTTGAAGTTGAACCGGATATTGTTTGTTTAGGAAAAGTTATTGGCGGAGGATTTCCGGTAGGCGCTTATGCTGCCAGAAATGAAATTATGGAAATGGTTGCTCCTTTGGGTCCCGTATATCAAGCAGGAACACTTTCTGGAAATCCAATTGCAATGGCTGCCGGAATTTCAACTTTATTAGAGTTAAAACGTCAAAACCCGTATGAGGATTTTAATAAAAATGCCGAGCGTTTAGAGCGAATCATTTTCAATGCAGCTACAGAAAACAATATTGATGTTGTTGTAAACCGATTTGGTTCAATGATCAATCCGTTCTTTACCAAAGAAAATGTGATTGATTTTAAATCGGCTCAAACCAGTGATACAGAAGCTTTTGGTGTATTTTTCTGGGAGTTAATACAACAAGGATTGTTTATTCCGCCATCGCAGTATGAATCTTGGTTCTTGTCATCTGCCTTAAGTGAAGAAGATTTTGAAAAAACAGAAAAAGCTATTAACGCTGCAATGAAAAAAGTTGCAGAATTTAAAAAAACAATAAACTAGAAACACTATAATGAACACTATAAAAAACGATTTATTTTTACGAGCATTAAAAGGAGAAACGGTTGAGCGTCCTCCTGTTTGGATGATGCGTCAGGCAGGTAGGTATTTACCAGAGTTTATCGCTTTACGCGATCAATATGATTTTTTCACCCGTTGTCAAACTCCAGAATTGGCTGCAGAAATTACAGTTCAGCCTATCAGAAGATACGGTATGGATGCCGCAATTTTATTTTCGGATATTTTAGTGGTACCACAAGCCATGGATATCGAAGTAATAATGAAAGAAAGTGTTGGACCGTTTATTCCAAAACCTATTCGGTCTCAAAAGGATGTAGATTTGGTTCCAATTCCAGATGTTCATAAAGAATTAAGTTATGTGATGGATGCCATCAAACTAACCAAAGAAATGTTGAATGATGAAATTCCATTAATTGGTTTTGCCGGATCTCCATGGACAATATTGTGTTATGTAGTTCAAGGTCAAGGTTCTAAATCATATGATATAGCTAAAGGATTCTGTTTTGAACATCCAGAAGCGGCACACGCTTTATTACAAAAAATTACCGATACAACTATTTTATACTTAAAAGCTAAAGTAGCGGCCGGTGTAAATGCTGTTCAGGTTTTTGATAGTTGGGGTGGAATGTTATCTCCAAAAGACTATCAAGAATTTTCGTGGCAGTATATCAATCAAATAATTGAAGCATTAAAAGATGATGCTCCTGTAATTGCATTTGGTAAAGGATGCTGGTTTGCCTTGGAAGAAATGGCTAAATCTAATGCTTCTGCTTTAGGAGTTGATTGGACAATTTCACCTAAAATGGCACGTCAGTTAACTGGAGGAAACATTACGTTACAAGGTAATTTTGATCCGGCCAGATTGTTATCGCCACCGGATACCATCAAAAAAATGGTTACGGAAATGATAGATGAGTTTGGTAAAGATAAATTAGTTGCCAACTTAGGACACGGTATTTTACCAAATATTCCACTTGATAATGCCAAAGCATTTGTTGATGCTGTTAAAGAATATCAAGCTAAAAATTAACCTGTTTAGTAATTGAACTAAACTAAATGTTTTAAAAAATGAATACTGAGCTAATTCAAAAATACAATATTCCGGGGCCGCGCTATACCAGTTATCCAACTGTACCTTTTTGGGATGCACATGGAATAGCCATAGATGATTGGAAAGAAACGGTTAAAAAATCGTTTAGAGAGAGTAATAATACAGAAGGGATTAGTTTATACATTCACCTGCCTTACTGCGAAAGTTTATGTACGTTTTGTGCGTGCCACAAACGTATAACAAAGCAGCATTCTGTTGAAGATCCATATATTGATACTTTACTTAAAGAATGGGATTTATATTGCGATTTGTTTGAAGATCGACCTAAAATCAGAGAAGTTCATTTAGGTGGTGGTACACCAACCTTTTTCTCAGCTGAAAATTTGGAACGCTTAATAAACGGATTGTTTAAAAGAGCCGATAAATTTGAGGTTTATGAAATGAGTTTTGAAGGTCATCCGAATAAAACATCTGAAAAACAACTGCAAACATTATATGATTTAGGTTTCAGACGTAACAGCTTTGGAATTCAGGATTACGATCCTAAAGTTCAAATAGCTATTAATCGAATTCAGTCATTTGATCAGGTACAGTCCGTTCATAATTTGTCAAGAAAAATTGGCTATCAATCTATTGGTCACGATTTAATTTTCGGACTTCCGTTTCAAACAGAAGACAGTATCAGAACAACCATTAAAAACACTGTAGCGCTGCGCCCAGATAGAATTGCCTATTACAGTTATGCGCATGTTCCGTGGATTAAAGGTGTTGGACAACGCGGGTTTGATGAAAATGATTTACCACAAGATCATGAAAAGCGTCATTTATATGAATTGGGTAAACAACTGTTTTTTGAAGCAGGATATGTAGAAGTTGGGATGGATCACTTTGCCTTGCCGTCTGATTCTTTATGTAAAGCAATGGAAAGGAAAACATTACACCGTAATTTTATGGGTTATACCGCTGGAAAGACCCAGTTAATGATTGGTTTAGGAGTTTCTTCCATTAGCGATTCATGGTACAGTTTTGCTCAAAATGAAAAGAAAGAAGAAGATTATATTGAACGTGTAAACAGGGGAGAACTTCCGGTTTTCAGAGGTCACTTATTAACAACAAAAGATTTAATTGTTAGAAGGCATATTTTAAATATCATGTGTCATTTAGAAACAAGTTGGGACGAGGATGCATTGAAATTGGAAGAAATGCCCGAAATTATAGAACGATTAAATGAATTAATACAGGATAAGGTGTTGAAAATTGAAGGAAATACGTTGAAAGTATCGGAAGAAGGAAGAATGTTTGTGAGAAATATTTGCATGGCTTTTGATTTGCGATTGATTGAAAACCAGCCTGAGATTAGAATTTTCTCTATGACCATATAGATTTTTGATTTATACTAATAAAAAAAGCGCTTCATTTCTGAAGCGCTTTTTTATTAAAAAAACACTATAATTAGACTAGAAATTATACCTTCTAGTAATGGTAAATCCTAACATAAATTGTTTACCAAAATCATCAAAACCAAGTTCATTTACTTGATTGAACTGACTGCGTTGATTTAAGATTCCTTTATAATTGGTTAAGTAAATTTGGAAAGCGTGTGCGCTGGTGGCAAACTCTGCTCCAAAACTTAAGCCC
>JAGXRT010000077.1 GCA_018335575.1 Bacteroidota bacterium
TCAGATATTCTGCGTAACGCTACGGTATGTGCGCCTGAAGCAACTCCATTAAACACTACCGGACTCGCTGTTACTGCTGCCCACGTTCCATCATCCAATCGGATTTCTAAATCACTTAACGGAGTTCCGGTTACCGCTGCTGATATCGACTTAGCTCCACCAAAACAAGTTGCATGGGTTGGGGTTAATACCAAACCTAATGCATCTGGCTCGTTTATATTAGTACTTTTTGTTGCCATACAGGTGTTGTCAGAAATTCTTCTAACAGAAACTGTATGTGAACCAGCACTCACATTGTTAAACACATATGGACTTGAAGTAACATTAACCCAAGCACCACTATCTAACTGAATTTGAAAATCATTTAATGGAGCACCAACAATTTCTGTTGAAATAGAACCAGTTCCTCCATTACATGTAGCATGAGTAGGAGTTAAATTTAAATCTGTAATTAATTCAAATCCAAATAAAAATGGACCCACAAAATCTTTTAATTCAGCAGTAAACTCAGCAGATGATCTAGTTTTAACCATTAAGGATCCCAATACTTTATTACAACCTACTCCGCCAAATCCTTCCAATCCTAATTTGGTTAAATTTATTGCAAACTCCATATACTGAAGTGCAATAATGTTTTCTGCATAGGAAGCTTGAGAACCAACCAAAGTACCCCATGGGGCGCCAATAGTAGAAGTCCCAACATTTACAATTGCCCAAACAGATGGATCAACAGCCCCATTTTTACCGGTAATTTCTGCATATCCAAAACCTGCAGCATTTAAGCCACTATTAAATTCTCCTGTTAAGTCAAAAGTGCGGTTCGGTCTGGCATTAAAATTAATTCTATCAGTTTCTGATATCCATACTCTAACACTAAAATTAGGTACGGTACCTCCATTAGTAAAATTTATAATAACAATTAAATCTCCAGCAGATATAATGCTTCCATCAGCGTTAAACTTCCAAGCAGTATGACCTGCATCAGGACCAATACCTGTTAAAGTTCCTCCTCCGTTTAATGTTAACTGTCCGGAAAAAAACTCAAAATCGGCATGCGATGTTCCATCTTCCGATATTTTTGTTAAGGCTCCGATACCCCATACTCCATCGGAATCCATCCTCATATGACCAAAAGCATCAATAATATCATTTTTTGGAGGTGTTCCTCCACTTCCTAAATTCCAAGAAGAAGGATTATCTCCGTTTTTATCTTTTGTTCCTGTAAAAACTGTGGCGTCTTTATTACCTCCGATGGAATTATTATCTCTTACATATACAGCATCAATCCAAGTAATTCCATTGACAATGGTATTTCGAGGTTTTGACATTCGTTTTACAAAAGAATAATTATTATTTCCTTGAATGGATGATTTTAATGACGCTGAATTGGTTTGATCTATAACACCTTCACCAGTTCCAGGCCAGGTGCTACTAAAAAACCAATCATCTACATTTGGTGCAATCATATTACCAACTTGTTGACGATTGGCATATAAATCAGCATCAATCCCAAAATTAGCTTTAACAGCTGCACCTTCACTAACAACCTGACTATAGGAAATATGAGATGTGAGCAAAATACAACCTGTAATTAATAGCACTAATATTTGATTCCAATTTTTTAGACTTGTTATAAAACTGGTTATGCCCTTTATATATCGAATACAATGAGAATCACCAGAATCTGATAATTTTTCTGATTTCATAATTATAATAATTAGAAATTTGTTTAAAAAATTTATTCGAGTATAAGAAACCTATTGCTAATTCATCTACTAAGAAAAGTAAACTGCTACCAATATTATTTCTATATTATTTAATGAGTATAAAAAGGGGAACTCACTTTCATTATCATCAGTAATCTTATTGTACTGATGTTTTTACTACTTTTTAAGCATATCTAAAAGTAGTAATCCTTTTATATTAAATTCTTTAATTTGAATTTAAAACTGGGCTTTATGTTGCGTTTTTCTTTACTTAAAAATTATGTTTAAAACGCACTAAACCCTAAAAATGTCAATAATTATCATGTTTAACTATTAATTAAAAGGTTAGTATTATATTATCAATAAAGGAGTTAAAACCAAGGAGTTAATTCCTTATTCGTTATACTAAAAGGAATTAAAATTATTTTCAAAAATCGCCTTTGCTAACAACTGTAAAAATCATTATTAATGTGTTTTAATAATACTGTGACCAATAATGTGTTAACTAATACAGCAATTTTATTGCAAATGACATGCAATTCGGGAGTATATAGTGTTAAATATAATAAATTATTAAAAATTATAAAATCCCCAAAAAGTAGTAATATTTTAACTTATTTTATAAAAATTTTATTAAGTGCAGCTGTTCTGGAATGTACATTTAATTTCTCATAAATATTTCTGACATGCGTTCGAACGGTTTCAACACTAAGAAATAGATGCTTTGCAATTTCTATATAACGAAGTCCTTTAGCTAGTAGTTGTATAACTTCTTGTTCACGTTCTGATAAAAGATAAAAGTACTTTGTTGTATTATTATTAGCCTGAATTGATTCAATCAATTTACGTGATACCTCTCTACTTAATGGCGATCCACCGTGGTAGATTTCATCAATAGCTTTTATAATTTCAGTTGATTTAGCTGTTTTAGATATAAATCCTTTTGCTCCTGCCCTTATAGAACTAAGTATAGTTTCTTTATCATCAAAAGCTGTACACATTATAAACTGAACCTCACATCTAGATTTAAGTTCATTTACACATTCAATACCATTTTTCCCTGGTAAATTAATATCCATTAAAACAACATTTAAATTTAACTCAGGAATTTCTTTAATTGCTCTTTCTGCGGTATTAAAAGAATGATTACAAATATATCCATCACTTTCATTAATGAGTGTTTTTAAATTTTCACATATTATAAAATCATCTTCAACTATTCCTACTCTTATTTGCATTCAATACGTTATTAATAAAATCAATAAATAATTTTCTAATAATTAGTTACAATAAATAAAGGGAATTAATAAGTATATACTTATAAAGGAGTTTCAAATAGACTAAATGGCTATTTAAAGATACAACTTTTTAATATTCAACAAGAAAAGTTATAAATATTTTATACTATTTACTTCTTTTTTAAGTTTTTATTGAAATTTTTATCACCCCTGGTTTTAGGCTTTTTATATTTTTTTGCTAATTCTCTGCGGTATGAAGGACCTTGGTTGGTTTTTTTATTTTTATCGCTTTTTTCATGAAATGCTTTTGAAACGTACTCTGTTTTATTTTTATTTGAATTGATTTCAATATTCTTTGGACGTTCATCAACTGTTAACTCAGAAGATATAATCACATCTGAAGGTAAATTACAAATCGGAATTTGGAAATTCATCAAGTCTTCTATTGATGTTTTAAACGGTTCTTCTTTTGCTGTATAGAATAATATTGATTTACCAAATTGGGTTGCTCTACCTGTTCTTCCAATTCTATGCATATAATTTTCAGGGAACCGAGGTGTGTCTATATTTATAACGTGCGATATATTGTCTAAATCAAGACCACGAGCCATAACATCAGTAGCCACTATAACCCTGTTTTTACCTTGATTAAATTGTTCTATAGATCTAATTCTGTAATTCTGTGTTTTATTTGAATGTATAACACAAATTTCTCCTGGAAACTCTTGGTCTAACAGTTCAAAAGTTAGATCTGCACTTTTTTTATCGGACACAAAAATGAGTACTTTATTATATTCTTCAGCATTATTTAAAAGGTGCTTTAACAGATTTATTTTTGTATAAAAATTTGCAACTTTATAACACACTTGTTCAATATTCTCCAAAGGAGTGCCGCTAACTGCGATAGACACTTTTGCAGGAACTATAAAAAAATCATCAATTAAGGCTTCAATCTCATCAGTCATGGTTGCAGAGAACATAATGTTTTGCCGTCTTGATGGGAGCAAATCAAAAATATTAGTCAGCTGAAATCTAAAACCCAGATCGAGCATTACATCAACTTCATCAATTACTAATTTATTAATCGATTTTAATTGAAGCACACCGCTTATAGCTAAATCATACAATCTTCCGGGAGTTGCCACTAAAATATCTGTTCCTTCTACAATTTGTTGCTTTTGGGAATTGATATTTACACCCCCATAAACTCCCAAAACTCTCACATTCTGATATTTAGAAAACAACTCAGTTTGCGATACTACTTGTAAAACCAGCTCCCTGGTTGGTACAAGTATTAATATTCTTGGATTTGTTTGCTTAGAAAATTTTAACTCATGCAATAAAGGCAACATATAAGCCAGCGTTTTTCCGGTACCGGTTTGTGCAATTCCAACCATATCACTTCCAGATAAAATCACAGGAAATGACTCAACCTGAATAGGTGTAGGTTGGATGAAATTTAAATCGGAAATTGCGTTTGTTAATTGCTTAGAAACATTAAAATCTTCAAAAGTGATCATTTTTAATTTTTTTACAAAAGTACAGTTTTAATTTGGTTCTCTATGTTGTTGGTTTTTATAAGACTTATGTCATTGAATAGTGGTTATACAATAAAATCTATCTAAAAAGTGTAACTTGCCAAAAAAAATACCATGGGATTAAACAATAATGATATTATTAAAAAATTACGCGTAGCACTTCAGTTAAGAGATGATGAAATTATTGAAATTTTAAAACTGGTTGATTTTAAAATATCAAAGACAGAGTTGAGTGCTTTTTTTAGAAAAGAAGATCACCCTAACTACAGAAAATTGGAAGATCAAATTTTACGTAATTTTTTAAACGGACTTATTATTCATAAAAGAGGACCGATGGAAAAGAAAGACATTTCTTCTAAAAAGTAAGTTTTGACTTCGCTATTTTTTTATCGATTTCAAATACAATTGTTCTACTTTTTCTCTAGCCCAAGGTGTTTTTCTTAAAAATGTCAAGCTAGATTTTATTGAAGGGTTATTTGTAAAACATCTAATTTTAATCATATAACCCAACTTTTCCCAGCCGTATTTTGCAACTAAAAACTCTAAAATCTCTGCTAATTTAATTCCATGTAATGGGTTATTGGGTTGTTCTTGTAGCATTTTGTTAAACATATTCTTTTAGTTATAGCGTTAATAAGCCATTTTGCCTTACTTGAAGCATTTGTTTTGAAAACCAAAACAATTCAAAATTATCAAACTGATTTTCAAAATCTGCTTTTAGATCTTTTAACATAAATGATGAATCTGAATCTAATTGCATTTTAGCTAATATTTTTAACAACCACTTAGCTTTATCTGCATCTAACTTAATTTCAAAATCGGTTGTTTTAGTTATAAAGTTAAGTTTAATCATATTATATGACTGCCCTTTTTTTATTGTTATATACTGCGCTATTTCAGGCTCATTTCCTAACCAAATTAATCGAGCTGATGGTTTTAGTTTAAAATCTTCGTCATTTTTGATGCAATTTTCAATAAAGTTTTTTGGGATTTTGGTTTTAGGAATTTTAAAATCGAACCATTCTTGTAAATCAAATTCAAAACAACAAGCATGCATATAATTGTAAAGCGATTTTTTGAGCCCAAAACTAAATTTGTCATGCTTAATTCCAGTTTTATCAGTAAACAATACATCATTATTTGCAAAACTGATTTCGGAATAAGTTGGTACAATATGAAATTTATTTGGATTTAATCCAAGAGGACTGTGAGCTGTTAAGGCAAATTGATGCCAATAACCAGACTGTATTACTCCGGCTTCAAATAACTGACGAACCATTTCTAAACTATCTACCGTTTCCTGAATAGTTTGTGTAGGAAAACCGTACATTAAATACGCATGAACCATGATTCCGGCATCGGTAAAATGATGAGTAACCTTAGCAACCTGCTCTACCGTTACTCCTTTATTTATAAGTTTCAACAACCTATCCGATGCAACTTCCAAACCGCCTGAAACAGCTATACAACCTGAGGCTTGTAGCAATTTACATAAATCTGATGTAAAGCTTTTCTCAAACCGAATGTTTGTCCACCAAGTAACAATTAATTTTCTTTTTATGATTTCCATGGCAACTTCCTTCATCAAAGCAGGTGGTGCTGCTTCATCAACAAAATGAAATCCGGTTTCTCCAGTTTGCGCAATTAATTGTTCCATTCGGTCAACAATTAAACTAGCTGCAATGGGATCGTAGTTTTTGATATAATCGAGAGAAATATCGCAAAAAGTACATTTACCCCAATAACATCCATGCGCCATGGTTAGTTTATTCCATCGTCCATCACTCCATAAACTGTGCATCGGATTGGCTACTTCAATTACAGAAATGTATTTATTCAATGGTAAATCAGAATAATCTGGAGTGCCAACTTTTGCAAACGAGTAATCATTTAATTTTGAAGTATTTTCATAAAAAACTTTAGTGTTTTTTAGATAAAAGGTCCTTTTTAAATCAACATCACTGTTATTAATAAACTTTTTATACAATAATTCCAATGGCAGTTCACCATCATCCAACGTAATGAAATCAAAAAAATCAAAAACGCGTGTATCACTTACAGATCGCAACTCTGTATTGGGAAAACCACCACCCATAACAATTTTAATTGATGGATAATTTGCTTTTATAAATTGAGCACATCTAAAAGCACTAAATAAATTTCCAGGAAACGGAACAGAAAAACCTATAATCTTTGGATTTTTTGATTCTATTTTATCTTTTAATAACGCAATTGAAACTGTATCAATATAGGATAACTTCTCTGATAGCTTTTTATTGAGTTCTTCAAAAGAATTTGCACTTCTGCCCAATTTTTCGGCATATCTGCTAAACCCAAAGTTTTCATCAACACATTCTACAATAAAATCTGATAAATCTTCGAGGTACAGCGTTGCTAAATGTTTTGCTTTATCCTGAAAACCCATTACACCAAAAGCCCAGTCAATATCATCCAAATTTTTAAATCTACTGGCTTTTGGCAAAAAATCTGTATTGCAAATTTGATAAGCCAATGTTTGATTTTGACCTTGTAAAAACAACATAACATCATCAACAGTTTTAACATAGTCTTGCTGTAAACTAGCTATTCTTTTCGAATTTTTTGAGACTGTTTTTGATTGCAAAGCAGCAAATTTAAAGAGCTTGGTAAGTCCGTTTTTGGAAAATAATTCAAGAATAACCTCTATGCCTAAATCTATTTGAAATGCATCAATATTTTTAGTATTTAAAAATCCTTTTAAATAAGCAGTTGCAGGATAAGGTGTATTTAATTGTGTAAATGGAGGCGTTATTAATAAAATATCTTTCAAGCCATAAAATTTGTTCAAATTTAAGGTTTAGGTGTCAATAAACTTAATTTAATGAAAAACTTTTGACTTCTAAACTGGCTATCATCATTAAAAAGTTTTGAAAATAATCGGGTTTATCGTAACTTTAAGAATACACCATGCTAATATTAGTCATTATTTAACTCATAAATCTCTAATTATGAATCCTTTTTTAATTATAATCATTTTCTTATTTGTGTTAGTTCTTAGTGGTATTCGCATCATTTTTGAATATAAAAGAGCGCTTAAATTTAGATTCGAAAAATACATTGAAACGCTTAAACCTGGTTTTAGATGGATTATTCCAATTGTAGAAACTATTCAAATTGTTGATATACGTGTTATTACGATAAACATTATTTCTCAGGAGGTTATGACCGAAGACAACGTTCCTTGTAGTATTGATGGCGTAATATTTTTTAAAATTAACAACCCAGAAAAAGCAGTTTTAGAAGTTGAAGAATACCATTTTGCTATTACTCAGCTTTCGCAAGCAGCATTACGTGATGTGTGTGGTAAAGTTGAATTAGATACGATATTATCTAAACGTGAAGAAATGGGTAAAAACATCAAGCAAATTGTAGAAAAGGAAACTGCCGATTGGGGAATTGACATTATTGATGTAAAAATTAAAGACATTCAATTACCCGAAAACATGCGTCGCATGATGGCCAATCAGGCAGAAGCAGAACGTTCTAGACGCGCCCGAATTATTTTAGCTGTGGCTGAAGAACAAGCAGCCGGAAAATTGTTGGAGGCAGGAAAATTAATAGACCAATCACCATCTGCCATTAAGTTACGCTTGTATCAAACTTTAGCAAATATTGCAGCCGAAAAGAACTCGACCATAGTTTTTCCATTCCCTGAAGAGGCTTTACCAAAAAAACCTATGTAAACAATGTTATATTAATACCAACGTTTCTTTTTCTTTTTAGAAGCTTCTGATTTTCTACCTTTCTGATGTTTAGAACCCGCTTTTTTATGAACTTCAGGTTTGGCTTTTGGATCTAATGGATAGGGATGATTTTCTTCAACAGTTATTACTTTATCCATCGTTTTTTGGATCGTAATGATGTATGATTTCTCATCTGCTGAACAAAATGAATATGCATTGCCAACTTCTCCTGCCCTTCCTGTTCTACCAATACGATGTACGTATGTTTCAGCCACATTGGGAATGTCGAAATTTATTACAGCGTCTAAGTTTTTAATGTCCAATCCGCGCGAAGCTAAATCGGTTGCTATTAAAATTGAAACTTCTTTATTTTTAAATCGGTTTAACGCTTCTTCTCTAGCATTTTGAGTTTTATCACCGTGAATAGTATCAACTTTATACCCGTTAGATAATAAGGTTTTTTCTAATTTATCAACACCAAATTTGGTGCGTCTAAATATGATTATTTCACCTTTAATTGTATTTCTTAACAGATGTAAACATAGTTCAATCTTTTTTGGCTTAGGAACATAATACAGTAATTGATTAACTGTTTTTGATGCTGATGATGCAGGACTTACTGATACTTTCTCGGGATTATTTAAAATTGATTTTGCTAAAAAAACAACTTTATCGGGCATAGTGGCAGAAAACATTAAGGTTTGCTTTGGGTCTGGACATAGTTTGTTTATTTTAAAAATATCTTCAATAAATCCCATATCCAATAATAAATCGGCTTCATCTACTACCAAGGTTTCTACTGATGATAAATTTAACATTTCTTGTTTGTGCAAATCGAGTAAGCGACCCGGTGTTGCAATCAATATATCAACACCTTTTTGAAGTATGTCATTTTGTGGCTCAATGGAAACACCTCCGTAAACCACAGTAGTTCTTAAATTGGTATAACTGCTGTACGCTCTAAAACTTTCTTCTAACTGTATGGCCAATTCACGTGTAGGGCTAATGACTAGTGCTCTTATTTTTTTTCCTTTTTTAGGAGCATCTTGTTTATCAATTAATTGCTCAATGATTGGAAGGGCAAATGCAGCAGTTTTTCCGGTTCCTGTTTGTGCAGAAGCAATGATATCTTTTTTAGCTAAAACCAACGGAATCGTTTCAATTTGAATGGGTGTTGGAGTTTCGTAGTTTTTCTTTGCTATTGCTTTTAAAATGGATTTATTTAATTGTAAGTCGGCAAACTGCATTGCTTGTATTTTAGATTAATTCACTGCAAAGATAAGGTATACTGATAATAAATCTGATTTAGATTATTAAAGTGCAATTTTAAATCTGATTTATTTCAAAAATTCTCATCCATTCAACTGATTCTCCGGGTTTAATTTTAATTTTAAAAAACACCTCCGGACTAATTACATGTTGCCATCCCCACAGATTAATTTTATTGGTTTCAAAATTAACTGTTTCAGAAATTCTAATTCGTTTCGTCTTATTTTGCAGCTCCCAACCTGCATTTACAAAATTACCTCCAGATAAATTACTAAGAAAGAATTGTTGAATTGGAGTACTTTTAAACGATATAAAATTTGATTCAATTACCATTTTATTTTCCGGATTTACTGTTTCTATAAACCCAGCTGGTATTAATTTAAATGAAAAATTTAGTTTATAATTCTCACTGATTAATTCATTGTCAAATGCAATAAAATTATGCACGTATTCATCAGTAATGATGTTTTTATATCCAGTATTTTTAAGATGATAAGTTATTACAAACTTATTTTCTATCAACTTAATCTCTTTTGTTAATTCATATGCATAACCATTAACTTCTTCTGATTTGCAACAAATTTCAAAACTTTCTTTGCTAAACTTTGTTGTAAAAGCTGCCGGAATTATTTCATATAGTTTACAAAAATCATATTGATGACTATCTTTCTTTAACAAACCAACTCCAATTTTATGAAACCATTCACCTATTTTGGTCTCCTCAAAACCTAGTGGTGAATCTATTCCAAACTCATTGTAAAACCCTTTTCCAACATGACGTTCATTTACATCATCTGTACGTTCAATACTTGATACTAACACATCTTTAAACTTAACAGACCGTATTTTCCCACTCCAATCAAATCGAGAAAAATTATAATGTTCAAGTGGAAAATCAATTATCAACTCAATTATGTTATTCTTAAGTATGTTTGGCATTTTAAGCTTAATTTAAAGTTTTAACTAGTATAAAATTTATGGTTGAAAATTTTAATTATTTAACAAAAAATATACTTCCTCCATCGTATAAAAAATCATTCCCAAGGCAAATAATTTCCATATTTAAATTAGTTATAAATTTTTCTAAGACCTTACCATCAGCATGCTTTAAGATATTTCCCATAAAAAAAACTTTATCATTATACACACCCATGGTACCGCCAATAAATCCATTTTTATGGTCTATTATGTTAATCTCAGAAGGATCAAAATATAAATAACCTAACTTGTTATTTTTTAGCACCTTTACAATTCCTTTATCCGAAGTAACAAAAGAATTTTCTACAGCAAACATGTTGCAACGGGCAAATGCTTGCGGAATATTAAGCTGAATTTTAGTACTGTTTAAGTTTTGAATACTTACATCTGCATGGTCTTTTTTACAAAAAAAATAGTGATTTGTGCTTATGCAATTATACAATACACACTCTTTTAATGACTTACCAACTGGGTTTTTTCCGGTTGAAAAAACAACTTTATTTTCGGTTAAAAAACTTGTTAATTGAATTGGTGTATTTGGTGCCAATACAAGATTATTTTCATCTTGATACATAAAGATGTCGGGGTGCCCAGCTATTGAATTATATGTAATAGCATCCGATTCAAATTCAAAAACTTCATCAATGTATAATGAAAGATTTTTCTTTACTGCATTTGGTGCTCTTTTATCAATTATAGCTAACATGAAAGTTAAAATCTTTAAGAGAATTATCAGCTAAAAAATTAATATCAAATCCATTTTTTTGAAATTCTTTTCTGTTTTTAGCCTTATACCCTATGGCATAATTTAGCTGTTTTTCAGCTACATAAATAGTCGTTTTTTCTTTTTTTAACTCTTGATTTTTTAAAATATCATTCCAAATCTCGGTTAATACCATTTCTTTAAATGACGGATGAATAGGCCCTGAAATTAATGATTTACCAATTTCCAATTCATCCGAAGGATGCAAACCAACACGCAATACTTTTACGCCGGCTTCGAGAAAAATTTTTAACACTTCTTTACTCCAAAATACAGCATCATCTAACGATAATGGCTGGTATTGATTGTTTTTATACATTTTTTCTAACACAGTTCCCTGTACTACTATTGTAGGGTAAATTCGGGTTGTGTCGGCTTTTAAACGCACGATATCTTTTGCAGTCTGTAACGATAATTCTAACGTATCATGAGGTAATCCTAACATCATTTGCAAGCCTAATTCAAAATTACGAGCCTTAATTAGCTTTGCAGCATTTTCAATAGCATCAAACTTATGCCCCCTACCCGACTTAACCAGTACTTTATCGTTTGTAGACTGTGCTCCAAGTTCAATTGCTGTTACTCCATATTGTTCTAAAATATCCAATATGGCATCGTTTATATAATCAGGTTTGGTTGAAATTCTGATACCGTTAACCTTACCACTTTTAATAAATGAATGTCCAATTTTAAGGTAATTAATCATGTCATTTTTAGGGATAGCTGTAAAACTTCCGCCAAAAAATGCAATATTTATAAAGGTGTCTTTAGAAAGTGTTGTTAAGTAATTTTCAATTGTATTTGTTATATCATCAGAGGTTGGAATAACAAAAGTATTGCTAATTTTTTCCTGATTGCAAAATACACATTGATGCGGGCAAGCCAGCTGTGGAATAAAAATGGGTATATTACAATATTTTATCTTGTTCATTTTTAACTGAAAAATTCAATGTTTTAGCTCTAAAGTCTTAATTTAAGCTTAAGACAAAGGTAAAGTTTACTTTTAATTTTATACAAAAGAAAAAGGGGTAATTAACTATATCACCCCTTTATTTAATTAATAACAAATAAATTATATTAATTAACTAAAATCTTACTTAACTGCTTTAGATTTATATTCAAATGTATTTTTAATAAATTTCAATGAGCTTCCTCCTACATGAACTTCAAATTCTCCATCTTCTAAAATCCATTTATTTTTCATACCTACACTTGATAAGTCTTTAGCATTTATCGTAAACTCAACTTTCTTTTTTTCTCCAGGATTTAATTCAATTTTAGAAAAACGAACTAATTTTTTAGCATCCGGAGCAACTGTAGCTACTATATCTTTTATATACACTTGAACTGTTTCTTTACCCGTTATTTTTCCAGTATTGCTAACATCTACAGATATTTTGAGTTCATCATGTTCGTTAATTATCTCATTGCTAATTTTTAAGTTTGAATACTCAAAAGTAGTGTAGGAAAGTCCGAATCCAAATTCAAACTGTGGATAAAATCCGTCAAAGTTCCAATTTACATCCCTGATATCTGTCTTTTTGTGATAGTACGTTAGTGCATTTCCGGTATATTTTGGATAGGTATATGGTAATTTCCCACTTGGATTAATTTTTCCAAAAAGCACATCTGCTATTGCTCTACCACCTTCTTCACCTGGCAAATATGCCATAACGATAGCGTTTGAAAGCGGTTCAATTTCCCTAATGATTCGAGGGCGACCTTGAACCATAACTAAAACTATTGGCTTACCTGTTTTTGCTAGTTTTTTAACCAACTCTTGTTGCACCTTTGGTAAATCTAATTCATTTATATCGGATGGTTTTTCAGTAGCCGGAATCTCACCTACACAAACAACTATATAATCAACTTTTTTAGCTTTTTCTACAGCTTTTTCTGTATTTATATCATCAACATAATCAGTACCCTCAACAAATTCAATGTTTTTAGCACCTATATGTTGCTTTATTGCCTCATAAACAGACTGTTTTGACGGGTCGTTAAATTGCGTATCTCTACCTAAAAATGAACGCGACCATGCTCCATTTAAAATATTAACAGAATTTGCAGCATATCCGGTTACCAATACTTTCTTATCAATTGGTATTGGCAATATAGCCTTTTCATTTTTTAATAATGTAATTGCTTCGCTTGCTGATTGATAATTTACATCTATATGCTTTTGGCTAGCAAATTCGGGAAATTCACTAGGATTTGAATACGGCACTTCGAATAAATTCAAGTAAAATTTTAAACGCAATACACGTGTAACCGCATCGTCAATTCTACTCATTTTAATTTCTCCACTTTCTACCAACTCAACTATCATGTCAATAATATCCGCATCAAACGGATTCATTAAAATATCTAATCCAGCATTTACAGCCATTTTTGTAGCTTCTCTTTTATCTTTAGCAACCTCGTGGGCTCCAACCAAAAACTCAACATCATTAAAGTCTGAAACTACGACACCTTTAAAACCTAATTCGCCTTTTAAAATATCATTTATGTAATAACTGTTGGCATGACATGGTATCCCATTAACTGCATTGGAACTAATCATAATACTCATAGCTCCTTCTTTTACAGCTCTTTCAAAAGGCGGTAAAAAATACTGTCTTAAATTCATCTCTGGGATGATGGCATTAGCACGGTCTTTTCCATTAGCACCTGCACCGTATCCTAAGTAATGTTTTAAACAAACAGCTGATTTTTGTTCATTTGCTAAATCTGTCCCTTGTGACCCTTGAATGTAGGCTGCAGTCATTTCGGATATCAAGTATGGATCTTCTCCAAAACTTTCTGCTATTCGGCCCCATAATGGACTCGATGCCACATCAGCATTGGGATT
>JAGXRT010000078.1 GCA_018335575.1 Bacteroidota bacterium
TATACTTTTGTTTATAGTAATGTATTTCTGCTGTCACTTTTTTCCTGTCATGAAAAAAGTAACCAAAAAAATCACCGCTGCACCTCAACGGCTACCAAAGCTTCGCCGAAGCTAAAATAAATGAACTCGTTCCTCAAACAGCATTTATTTCTTAACGCTTCGACTTGCTTTTTGTTTAACGCCGTTTCGCTGAGGCGGGCTTTGGCTTTCTGCTACCATGAAACCAGTACCGAAGCTTTTACAAGCTATGCTTAGAAGAAGGAGTTTTCACAAATTAATATTTGTAGCAGCAAATGAAGCCCCGAGAAAATGGGGATGTGGAATGACCGGATTGCTCTTACGAGCATGGCGTAAAAGGGGATAAAGGGTTTTTAATTGCTTGTTGGATTTTAATGGTACAGATTGCTTCGCGTTGCACGCAATGACGGACTTGGTGACTTGAAGCCTTTATTGCCTTTGCCAAAGGCGGCTGCAACAAAGTGACACCCTGAAGAGCCCGCAGTGACCCGCAGGCGAGCCAAATAGTGTAACAGCGGTTTTGCCCCTAATAAATTACTAAGAGTACCTTATTGGGTTTTAGGGGCAAAAAGGGAGCTGTGCGTGAGGAAAGCGTGGCGTGTGTGAAGTAAACTAAGGTGCTGTGCTGACCTGAGTACCCACCGGAACGCAAAGGGCAGTGCAGGCACCGGCACGGCAAAAGTGGTCGATTTTGTTTTGGATTTAATGTAAAAGATTGCCGCGCTGCGCTCGCAATGACGAACAAATTACTTGCTTTTGCAGTGTAGTTTATGGAACAAAACAGAACGCTGACGAACACCGAATAACCTGCGTACGTGCAGGTTTGTTAGGATTGGGATTGGAGTTTTGAGGTAAAAAAGCCGGGGCAATAGGAAGGTGCTTGTGGAGTGCAGCGGTAGCGGAACGGAGCAAGCTCCTACCCAGCGGAACCGGAGGCGGTACGGTGTTAGTTTATGCTTTTTTGATATGGGCTGAATAGTACTGCCGGATGTGGGGATAGTTTACCAAGCTATTGAAATTGTTCGGAAGCAGGGGCTGGGAATATTATTAGCACGCGATAGGAATCGCACAGTAGCAGGGATGTTTTGTGTAGTTTTTCTTAACATTTAAATATTTTAATTAATTCGCTCATTAATATTTTAAGATTATCAAGCACTTCAATTGATTCAATTGACTGTTGAATCACATATTGCGTGAATTGCTCCTTTTTCGAGATTTTAACCTTTTTTAGGTAAACCCTTAAATCATTTGGGAACATAATTCTGTCAAGATAATTTATTACAGTTTCAGTCATTTGATCCCAATCTTTTGGATATACTATGAACAATGGATTTCGATACTCTAACCAGCCCTGTTCATCTGCATAATTCATTAAACTGCATGGCAAAAGACTTTCTATTTCAATTTCTATTTGCAAACCCCTTTTATAGAATTCAATAATATTAGATGAATACTTTGCTTGAATAGTTGCAATTTTTGCAGCTTCTTGTTGATTTAAAGAATTAAGTTTCTTAGTTACATCATTTTTGGCTTTGATACCAGCTACGTCAGAATCAAACAACCCAATTGCTTTGACTAATTGCTTTTCTGAATTACGATTGAGTTGATGACCCCAAATGACTAACTGTTGAGCTACCCAATTGGCACCCGCATTTTTTTGACTTACAATAGTGAACATATCTTTATCGGCAATAAAATGGTGACTTACGACAAAATTCAGTAAGGCGACATCTGTTAATCCTTCCACAAAAAGAGTAGGTAGTAGTTGTCTTGTTGAATTAACTGAGCTTTTATTTACATTGACTTCAGCAATGTGGTTTAAAATTTTAATCAATGGAATACTCCACTTCGAATGTGTTGGCGAATATTCGATGAGACTCCAAATGTCCGAAAATACTGGACATTCATCAACATATTGGGATAAGCCTATAATATATTTAGGCGTTTTTATTTTCTTCGACTTTCGGCTAATTTCATTTAATAGTTGAAATCCACCATCCTTTAGTATTTTCTCGTCCTTACCTTTTCTTACGGGTAAATATTGATCTAAAATTAGAAGGTCAACGATGTTCTCCTCTAGAAAAATCATTGCACCTTGGATATCTTCCACCGTACCAATACTTAGTGTTAAACCTGTATTTATAAGAACCTTAGACACGTCTGAAAGCTTGTCTATACTATCATCTACGATTAAAACATTCATAATTTTTCTAAGGCTATTTTTAATTCATCTTCCCACTTTCTTTCACTAGAACTGTATTTCACAAAGCCTTTATAAAACTCTTTAAACTCGGATTTAAGATGGCTATCTAAGTCAACCAAGTCTATAAATGATTTACCGACTCCAAATTCACTAAACATGGTAATTACTATCGTTGGAGTTAGTTTTTTTTTCCTTTTCATCTCACGCATGATTGTCTCTCCACCAAATCTTTCAAAACCTTCTTGCTTTTTAACGCCTTCTCTATCCCATGTTGGTAGGCTCATGTCAAGTAATAGAATATCATAGGAGTTACCAATAAGTTCTTTTAGTCCAGATCTAAAGGAATCTTTTGTCGTAATATCGGCATTAGGAAGGATTGAATGTAACACATTCATCACCGCTTCCATTTTGATAAGGTTGTCTTCAATAAATAGAACTTTTTTAGGCATCAATTTTATAGTTATAGGATATTTCAACTCCGAAAATTACTTCAAGTGTATTCTCATTAATATTGAAATCAAATGAATTCTTTCTCGATTTGATATCGTATAGGAGAATTTTTTTTATTTTCTCATATCCACTTCCACGTTCCTTGTTTACGTATTCTTGATCAACCTCATTCTTCCAATTCTCTTTTATTTTTTCAAAAGTGTTATTGAGTACTAATGGGTTAATTGATGTAATATCGAAATTATTTCTGACACTAAATATTAAATTGTCCTGGTCATACAATACTTCAACAAATACTTCCAATTTTTCATTGGGAAGTTTACTATGAATGCGAATATTTTCTATTAGATTTAGTAAAATGAATATAAAATGTTTATAGTTACGTATAAAAAGATTTTCATCGGCATTAATTATCGGCTGAATCGTCGTATTTGGATGTTGAATATTGCTCGACTCGAAGGCACATTCTATAATTGTTTTTACATCCATAGTTGATTCTATAGTGCTATCAGCAATTACAAACCATTTAGATATATCTAAAATTTCATTTTGAAATTCAACTTTAGCATCAACTATATTCTGATTAATTTCCACTAAATTATTTGATATTGAATAAATTTTATCGCCAAGTTTATCCAATAAAGCATCAATTTCTTTTCTGAGAGTGTTTGTAAGATAGTCGGATACATTTTGCAAATTTGACTCAGTTAAAACTTTTAAAATAGAAAAAATATTTTCTACAAAAGTATCATATGAATAGTTAGTCCTTCTAGACTCTTCATAAATTAATTTGAAATAATTTTCCGTAAAATGATAATTGAAAAATGCATGTTTTTTATTTGGATAATTTTCCGATTTTACTTGAATATATTCAGTCACCAAAAACTGGATCATCAAATCAATTTTTTTAGAAAATTCCTTGAGAATCTGGTGAATCTGATCTTTACTATTTTCATCCAGATTAGAATTTAACAGCTCATCCCAAAAAATCTGACTTGTATATAGACCGGTATCATCTTTTTTGGAAATGAGGTGATACTTATCAAAAACTCTTCTAATCTGATTTTCAAACTCACCATGTCTAATTCTTGTACTAAGTTCACCATCTAATCCATTCTTTTTATTAAAGAGAAAACCATCAATTAACTCATTAACAAGTGATTTAAATGAAAGATAGGATGGATTAGTAGATAAATTTTTTGCATCAACAAAAGCTTCTAGAAAATTCTTTAGCAAGGTTTTAGAATCATAACTTTCAAAATCAAAATTTTCAGTGAATTCTGTTAAGAGACGATATCTCTGAAAACTGTTCTGAAAATTATTTTCATTGGATGACTCTAACATACTCGATGTTAGTCTGATTCTTCCTGAATTAACTTCATGAAGTATTGACTGAATTTTTTCCTTTTGAGTTATAGAGGTTAGCTCATTGATGAAATCCTTAGCGTTAGATTGGTCATTTCGAATTAAAATTGATAAGATTTTTTTTCTCTCTGCAATGACATCTTCTTTTGACTCATAATCATAATAGAACTTTTCTAAAACTTCAATAGTGCAACCATGTTCTAGAATAAATAAATACTTTTCCAAATCGTTTTGATCTTTCGGCAAATCTATCTCTGATGGCTTATTAACTTTTTGAGATTCCAACCACATTTCTATCGATACAAAACAGTGATAGTTATCGAGATTATTGAGATGAAAGAAGAGTGCACTATCAACATGCCCAGAAATAGGATAGTTTTTTTCTATGATTGTTTGAAGTAAGGGTGCTGTGTTCATTCGTTTAATTAAGTTCTTGTTTTTAAAATAACAAGATATATACAAGCGAATTGCTTCATCAAATTGATCAGTGCTAGCATATGAATGAAACAAAATAAAAACTATTTCTTCAATGAAAATGTTGTTTCTAATCTTTTCGAGATTAAATTTTATCCCAATCTTTATGCATTGATCAAATTCTTTTCGCTTGAAAGCTCTTCTCAGTAGGTACAGGTTGAACTTAAACTTACTAATTACCGACTGTAATTCCTTTTCATCAACAGAATCGCCAGCCATTAATTTGACACAAATACTAGTGGTTAGCTTCTCAAAGCTAGGCTCACATTTTGTGTTTTCTGATTGTAAAAGGATAAATGGATTGGAATAAGTAGAATGAAAACATAAATTGTTGTGAATTACATTCTTTTGAGAGTAAATGCCAATTGTGCTACCAACAAGTGTAAGTAATTGCTTCGAAAATGAAAAATTGGGTGTTGCAATTATTATCTTGAGCAGTTCCTCAGCTTTTTGAACTGACTCATTTTCTATACTATAAGAAATATATAACTTTCTTAAAAGCTCATCAAAGTGCTCTGAAATATTTGTAGAAATAAATTGTTTACCACTTTCGATAAGAGATTTTACATAAATCTCCCATAACTCGACTAAGTTCGGTGTTTCAAACAGTATATTTGGGATTTCAGAAACACACTTTTCATAATTTCCTATTGAATACAGTTCAAGAATCTCAATATATTTTAAAGATTCAATTTTAACTTCTTTAATTCCGCAAAACTCATTTAATCGGTGAATTCTGTTGTCATCAATTTCTGATAATTGGTTTAACGTTTGGACGGCTATTTGACGAGCACTAGAATCATTAGAGGATAGAAGTTCTGCTAATAGATTCAATAAAGCAATATACCTATCAATAATCGAAGAAGATGAATCAGCATAAATAAGAAAAGGGTAGTGTGTGTAATTCGATATTAAATGATAAGATAATTTATAATTTAAGTATTCAAAGTCATAATGATTTGCTGACCTAATTTCATTATGCAAAGCACGGTGGTAGTCCGAACATGAAACTCCGGCTTCGACCTTTTTACTGAATATCTGATTAAAAAAAAGTGTGTAAGAATTACTTGAAGAAGAATTAGTTTGATTTGCAAATTTCCAATTCCCTTCGGTACCATGTAACTTTTCAATTATAAAGTAGCGTATCTCCAAACCCCAATAGGAAACGCAAATATTTTCTTCTATTTCATCCAATATTTTTGCTGCATCTGAAATGTTACCTATTAATATCTCCTTTTGAAGGTCTTTCTCAAGTTTCAAAAATTCTTGAATTTCAGTTGTTGAAAGTAAAATGCTTTCTAGAACCCAAGCAATTTCACCTTCAAGGTTGTCGGAAAAATAGCTTGTTCTCGATTCTCTTAATTCATTATATGATTTAGGTTTATGCTTACCCAAAATAAATGCCTTGGTAATTGGATGTTTATATGCCTTCTTTATTTCTTTTTTAAAACCTGTAAAGGATAGATTTTTAAGGCTGCTAATTAAGGCAAGATTGTCTTTAGTAGATTGAAATAGTCTCTTTTCAATAGGTAGCTTATTTTGACTTTTCTTTTTAATCATGCATTTTAATCATTTGTTTCTTTTAAAATCACACAAAACAGTCTCGGCAATTTGTATTTGCAATGTTAGCAGTTAACTTTGCAAGTACATGCCAAACTGAAACTACGTGAGAAATTCCAGAAGTAGGCAAAAACAAGCAATTACTTAAACTATTGTTGTGCATCGTGTTTTAATATATTGTTTTAATAATTTTAGCAACTCCATTTAGAAAATCATCAACATCATCTTTCGTTGGTTCTTTCTTTTTATTATGATCACAAAGATTTCTAATATCACTAAGATGTTGGATTTTTCTCCAAACAGTAGTTTCATAAACTTCAGCCGTTTTTAACTTGTCGTTAAAATCTGAAATTGAAGGATTCCTTTTTAAAATCGTTACTTTATGATTTTGGCAAACTTGAGCTAAATGCTTTTCCAAAATAACACCAGCAATTGCACCGGCACCACGTGAAAAACCTTTCTTGTTTAACTCTTTTGCAGAATCAAGTTCCGAATCAAAAATATCAGCTTGCGTTATTTGTTTAATATCAAATAAAGAACTTTCAAATCTTTTTTCTACAGATTTTAAGATATACAATTGTTGCTCAAATTGACTTACTGCTGCTTCTGGCCCTACTTTTCTAGTACCAAAACCGCTTGTAACTGTTAAGTTCTGCAAATAATCTTCCAACACATAATTACCATATTCGATTATCTTTCTAGTTTTAGGTTTTTCATAAAGTCTTACAAAATCATTGATCCTATCAGGTAATAATTGTCCCAACAAAATTAAAGATTCAGAATACCATTGCTGATAATCTTGTTTAAATGGTTTGATTTTTTCAATGAAACTTTTGTAATCAATTTTTAATTTAGGTTTTACCTGCTTTTCAAATTCTTCAGGATAACATTCGTATTGTATAACCATTAAAAGTTTTTGTCCTTCATCAATTAATTTTTCTAAATCAGATTTAAATTTTTCTAAATTTGTCATACTAATATCTATGATTCAGTTTTAACTTAATGCACATCTTGTTTATAACTATACATTTTATCATTTTCATATCCTTAAAAGAGATAAACTGAGTTAATTAACTTAATAATGCTTATTTCATTGTTTCTTTAGCAATTTTCTTTCGTAAGCGGCACTAATTTATGTAATGAACTAACAACTAACAACAAAAATTGGAAAATATTTTTTTGATGGAAAAATTATTGCGCACTTTAGGAATAAATGGTGTATTAGAGTAAAAGAATAAACTTAAAACTAATTATTCATTATGCTTAAGGTGAAGTCTATATCTGTTAATTTTTTTAATTCAATTGCCGGTAAAAAAAAGGATATTTTCAGTTTAGAAGATTCGACCAGATAATTTTGTAAATCAACAGTATTAAAATCCGTTATTGGAAAACCAAATACATGGCCTAAAAATTCTATTTCGATAAATTTATCATCAGAGAATAAATATTTAATTCTGTCGAAAAGTAAAATTGGAGTTTCAGCCTCACTCTCAATCAAAGCCAAAATGCCAATTTTTCTACGAAAATAAAAAACGGGCAAGTAAATTTTGTTGTACCGAGCAAAGGCTCTTATGATATCATATTTTGCTTCCATACCGAAACCTTTCTGTAAGTTAAACTCTTCAAAAAACATCTTGTAAAGTCCTCTTTTAAAGGAATGACATAATTCATTTTGGAAACCGGGTGAAAATTTAAATTGGTGTTTAATTGAAAGGCTATACCTACCATTTTTTTCTTTTACTTCAAAGAATTTTGATTTAAACCGACCAACTTTTCTTTTGATTTTTCCAGGAATTAACAGGCGTGTTCTTGTAATAATGAATGTTTCTTTTAATGCTTCTTCAATGGAATATTTATTGTTATTTGAAGCTCTGTCACCAAAATAATTATTGCAACTGTCGCAAACGAATTTATTATAATTTTGACCTCCTAAAGATTTTGGGATAGTATGAGCTTTTTTATTAAAAGGAACATCCATGGACATTGCACCACACCAAAGGCACATTTTAACAATATCATAGCTTTTTTTAGCCATATTATTTGATGCACACAAAATTCGATTAATGCTAATTCAACAAAGAATAATACAAGGAAGATGAACCAACAGCACCTGTAAATGCATCCTGTTTGGTCTTGATTGTTACGGAAGGTTTAGGAATTCCTTCGAGAATTATTTTGATTTGAATAATATCATCTTGATAGAAATACCACACGGATGATTCGTTTGACTCCTTGGCAAGTTTATAAGGTAATACAGTAAAAGGCTCTTGACCTATTTGTTTCATTGTTTTGATAGTCAATTTATCAGTATAAGCCATAACTAAACGATCATTATATAGCGACCATTTAACATCTAACTTAACATTACCTATTTCTGAGGTGTTGTTGATGTATAAAATTCTGTTATTAATTCCTGTGAAAAAGAATAAGAGCCAACAAATACAAATAGAATGATTAAAATTTTTTCTTTCATAATATGCAATTGATTAAAGTGTAATGTAAAAATAGGAAATAATACCCTTATTAAAAAATCGACATAATGCAATTTTTAGAGCCTTAGACATAGCCCTGATAGAGCCGGTATACACGGAGCGCAGCGGAGTGATTGAGGCGAAAGCAGGTAGGGTGTTTGGGTAACACCCTATCGCCTTGCTTCTATTGCTTAATGACTTTATAGACTTGTTTGGCAGTATCTTCCTGGATGTGGATGAAGTAGATGCCCGAAATGGCGGTTGACAAGTCGATGGTGGTATGGTTGCTCTGGGTAATTTGTTGTCCGAGGGTGTTATATACTTTGTAAGTTATATTAGTGTTTTTGGTGTTGCTGATAGTTACCATACCGCTTGTAACTGTTGGGTAGACCTTGATATGCGGCAGTGCGTTTACGGCAATGCTGAGGGTTAAGCCCCAAGGGTTGTCAGCGTCGGGACCGCTCCAGATCATTTTGGCAATAAAGGGATTGTCGATGAAGGGATTGCGGTTGCCCTGGTAAGTATGATTGGTATTGTTTTTATTGATTTCGAGTTGTGAAACCGGGTCTTCGGCGTTCCACTGCAGGAAAATGTTGGGCATGTCGGCACTAAAAGTTGCTGCGCCTGTTCCTACTCGGGTGGCAGCACAGCGGTCGCCGTAACGGAGGTACATGTACATCATCATGCGGGCCACGTCGCCTTTCCACTCGTCGCCGGGATAGAAGGATTGTGGACTGGTGCCTAAAAGTGTGGAGTTGCCGGAACCAGCACCAAAGGGATAGTTGCTACGGGTGTTGTTGCGTTGGTTGTCGATGGAACGTAAATGGTGGACATCGGTGTTGGGTGTTGGATCGGAAGAATCGTCTAAAGCGGGTACGCCCAAGGAACGTGGATAGGTGTGTTCGCGAACCCACAATCCATTACAGCCGGACACATGGCAAGAGAGGTCTTTGCTGCGGGTACGGTCGGTTGACCAAATACCGTCGGTGTCGTTATAGCCGT
>JAGXRT010000079.1 GCA_018335575.1 Bacteroidota bacterium
GGGCGGCCGCCATAAAATTGTCGACTGGCAGGCAGTGGCTAGGAATTGGATGCTTAATGCCCAAAACTTCCATACTAAAGAAATCCGCGCAACCGGTCCTGGTAACCTCCACGTCAAAACCGACAAAAACTATGGAGAACCTTTGTAAGTTAAAAGTGAAAAATTAAAAACTATTAATTCAACAGTTCAACAATTAACCTGTAATCCCGTGCGGCGGTTGCTGAGCGGCGGTTGGTGAGCGGAGTCGAACCAAGTCGAAGCAAACCAATTAAAGCAACTTTTAAACATTTAACTTTTAAACTTTAAAAACATCATGAACTACAACTACAACCAAATCCTCCACTACCTCCAACACAAAGGCCAAGAAAAATACGGATCACAATTTTATATCAGAAAAACCGATGTCCCTCTAATCCTACAGCTGTTATATTACTTTACAAACAATGAAGAAAAAGCAAAGGAACACAATATCGATCTCAACAAAGGTTTGATGCTTTCCGGTCCGATAGGCTGCGGAAAAACAACCCTGTTAGAACTCATGAAACTCATCGCCGTACCCGAAAAGAAATACTTTTTTACCACTGCTAGAGAAGTGAGTTTTGAATTCATCCAAGACGGCTACGAAGTCATCCAACGCTACAGCAAAGGAATTCCAGGACTACACACTAAAAGAAACTTTGCTTTTGATGATCTGGGCACAGAAAGAAACCTCAAATATTACGGAAACGAATGTAACATTATGGCAGAAATCCTGCTCTCCAGATACGAGCTGTTTATAGCTCACAAGTTCGTCACCCACATCACCACCAACTTATCAGCTACAGAACTCGAAGATTATTACGGTAACCGTGTCCGTTCAAGATTAAGAAACATGTGCAACCTCATATTTTTTGATAAAGAGGCGGTGGATAAGCGATAACAAAATAAAAGGGTTTAACTTCTCATAAGTTCAGCCCTTTTTACTTTTTTTAGCGCCCCCACATTTCACAATTCACTATTTATATCCAGTCTAAACAATCCTAAAATCTTGCATAAAATTAATATTCTTCCTACATTCGAACTCCTCCAAAATTGAATTGATTACCTTCAAGAACTTTCCTTATTAAATTTGCTATATTTGAGAAATATAAAAACTGACCAAAAACAGACCAATCTACCCATATTGTAGTTGGAAAGGAAGAAAAAGTCAGACGTATAAAGAAGTTATGCACCATTTTAAACCACAACAATGAGTAGAAAAACTGACATTGAATCTCTTCTTAATCGGGCTGACAAGACTCTTCCAAAAATTAATGAAGATTATGAAAAAGCACTTCACGCACAGACAATTTCGGCAGATCTGCGAATTGACATTAAAGACTATTTTGGGAATTTACGTTCCGTTCTTGACTATTTAGCTCATGACATTGTGGAGATGTATTGCCCTAATGCTAACCCTAGAGACATTCTATACTTCCCAATTCGAGCAGACCAAGCTTCATTCGACAACGTAATGAAAAAATCATATCCAGACTTGCAGACAAATTATAGAGATATTTATGACGTTCTGGAAGCATTACAGCCATTTAAAAAACCTGAAAATGCGTGGCTGACACACTTCAATAAATTAAATAATGAAAATAAACACGAAAGACTTGTCGCACAAAAACGAACCGAGACAAAAAGAGTATATGTTCAAATCAAAGATGGTGGTGGTGTTTCGTGGGACCCATCCGCAGTTAAATTTGGTTCAGGTGTTTTTATAGGTGGCGTTCCTGTAAATCCACATACACAAATGCCGAACCCTTCAAACACACAAACCGTGACAATTGAAACTTGGGTCGACTTTCAATTTGACGATATCAATGTTTCAGCTATTTGGCTGACTAGAGAAAGCTTGAAGCAAATACAAACAATATACAGCCATCTTAAAGACAAGATATAAACAAGACAATGACAGGACTAATTTTGAAGTTATCTTTCAACACAGTTGGAGAAGCAAATTTAGAAGGCGGAATATGCGGAAGCTTTTTTTTTATTAGCTCTAACTTAGTGGTTACTGCTCAACACGTTCTAAATTCAAATACTTTTAAGCCGAATGTAGGATTTAGTAAATGCCAAGTTTGGCTTATAGCACAACCTAATATAATTATAGAAATAAAATTAAAGGATATAATTGAACACTCTGAAATTGACACAACCCTCATTCAATTGTCAAAGAGTTTTCCAATTAAAGTAAGAAATTCTTCGTTAAATAATGTTGACTCTGGACATGAATGTTATAATGAAGGCTTTACCGGAGGACAAATGCCTAATCTGAAAGTAAGTTGGGATCCAAATGGTTTAATTATTTCTTCGTGTTCTGACAACAAAATAATTGCAAATGGACATGGACAAATAAAGCAAAAATATATTATGACTGTTAATGCAACAGATATTAAAATGACAAACGTAATTGGTTATGCAACTTCTTATGGTGGCGTGGTTGGTATGTCTGGCGGACCATTAGTTTGCAAACAGACTGACGAAATTCTTGGACTAATGTCTATGGGACTTCCAGCTGACAATCCAATAAAGGACTCATTATTTGCGGTTTCGATTCAAGAAATAAATAATAGAATAAAGAACGGCAGCAGCTAACAGCATATTTGCAATAGGCGGGGTTTCGTGCTCCGCAGACAGTTTTGTGGTTAAAGAAAGTTCAGTGCTCCGCATGAACATTTGTGCTGAAAAGCCCGCCCATCGCAAATCTGCAAAAGGTTAAGCCAATGCTAAAAGACAGTGCAACACGATAATGACAGAGCAAAAACTAACATATGATAGAATAATAAACCGAGTGACTGACCAACTTGTGAAATATACAATTGAAGGAGTAATAGTTAACGAAAAAAAAATTTCCCTAGATTGAATAACAGGTTAATAAGTAAAGTTGTTTTTCACTCGATAAAAGGCAATAATTTGGTTACTTTGTAGCCTAAAAAAAGATTTTTTTACAAGTAAGATGATAATAGAAAATACTGAAATAACAAAAAATACATTCTCTGGACACGACTCCTTTCAGTGCCGACAACTTTGGCTGAAAAAGGGGTACGATTATATTCAAGAAGGCAAGAATTTTAATGACGAAGATGCAGTTGTTCAACTTGGTGTAGGTAAAAACATGGTTTCATCCATTCGTTTTTGGCTAAAAGTTTTCAATGTTATTGACAATAAAGACATTCCAACTGAAATTTGGGAATTAACAAAGAAATGCTCTGGAATTTCAGTAATGTACTTTCACGAGTATTTTGAAAATAGGTTGATAGCACACAATATAAAAATTAAAAACACTAAGAAATATAACAGAACATTGTCTTTAATTGAGGATTTTAATGTGCTACCTCTTCAGTCGTATTTGTATCTTAATGAAGAAGTAGTTTTTTGAAAAAGATATGAATAACGAAGTCTTTTATAACATAAGCAAAATAATTGAAAGGGATAGTAAGGCCACCACATACAAGTATGCCCTTTTGCGTGGCGTTATAGATATTATTCAAGACAATTCCCCATACATTTCATTTGTTGAAAATCGTGTTCAAATACCAACTGGACTACTTATTGAAAAATGGTTATTGTATTACTATCCAATTTTACAATCTCAGACTTCAATACCACAAATCAATGGTGAAACTAATCTTGCATTCAGTAGTCAGTTAAGGGAATTAATATCTGATTATGAGGCTCGTGGAGGTTTTTCTGCATTTTACAATGACTTAAAGAATAAAAGAATTCCTGAAGATTTGCAAAGTGATTTTTTTGAACTTGCCAAGAAGCTTAGAGATACGATTACCAAAATGCCAATGAAGTATATTGGTCGTTCTATTAGCAATGACTTTTATTCCATTTTCCATTATGAAAATCAAACACTCAGAAGATATTCAAACATAGACATTGAAACATTAATTAAAGATTTTGGAACATTTTCAATTCCTTTTGAGTATTACGAAGCCTTTAAAATTTTAGGCAGTTTTATAAACGGACAAGATTCTATTCTTTTCAAATGGGCGGAGTTTTCTGTCAATGCATCAGGTAACAATCTATCTGTTCATAAAGTCCTTAACGAAGTTTTAAAAAGTCCAATAACTATAAGAGAAATTAAAGAGTCAAAAAAATTGTACAAAGATATTCTTAAGAAGGAAGGAAAAGTTTATTGCGTTTGGACAGGTAGAAATATTTCAAACTATGATATTGACCATTTGATTCCATTTTCTGTATGGAAAAACAACGACCTCTGGAATTTACTACCTTCAGATTCAAGAATTAATAATCAAAAGCGAGATAAAATCCCTACGCCTGAAATTATTGAAAGACAAAAAAATCTTATTCTTGACTATTGGGGAATCATCTTTGAAAGTCAATCACAAAGATTCCAAAAAGAAATACAAGTAGCGCTTTTAGGAAACCATTCATTTGATTCTTGGAAAAATATTGGCATTTCGCAACTGCAAAATAGTTGTAATTATTTAATTGAAAATAGAGGTTTTGAGGGATGGAAAATTTAAAATCAAATCCAAATAATCATCTAACGGCAAAAGAAAGAGAAAACCTCTCTTTTCCAGCCAAAATTCTTTTCAATCAGAATTTATTAGTTGGTGATGTTTTAGATTTTGGTTGTGGGTTTGGTAATGATGTTAAGTTGCTTAAATCCAAAGGGATTAAAATTGAAGGTTATGACAAACATTACTTTCCTGAATATCCAACCAAAAAATTTGACACCATAATCTGCTTTTATGTTTTGAATGTTCTTTTACCAGAAGAGCAAGCAACTGTTTTAATGGAATTATCTCAACTCGTTAAACCAAATGGCAAAGTTTATATTGCTGTAAGGAGAGATTTACAGTTTGAAGGCTTTAGAACACATAAAATACACCAAAAGAAAACCTATCAATGTAATGTAATTCTAAACTCAAAATCATTTTTCAAAAACGAAAATTGTGAGATTTACGAATATCAACATTATAACCAATTAGATAGAAATCAAAACCTAGATTGTCCTTTTTGTAATCCAGATTCGGAACGAGAACTTATCGTTGAGTCCGCAACTGCATATGCTATTTATGACAAATTTCCAGTTAATAATGGACACGCTTTAATCATACCCAAAAGGCATTGTGCAGATTATTTTGAGTTATCTTTCAAAGAGCAAGCTGCCTGTATTTTTATGTTGAATAAAGTAAAAGAACTAGTTTCAGCTAAGTTTAAACCAGACGCTTTCAATGTTGGAATAAATGTAGGCGAGAAAGCAGGTCAAACAGTTCATCACGTTCATATTCACTTAATTCCGAGATATAAGGGAGATGTTAAAGAACCAAGAGGTGGCGTAAGAGGTGTAATTCCTAACAAACAGAAATATTAATAATGTAGGATTATTTTGAAAAATGGAAAACTAAAATTCCAAAATACAGTGAGACACATAAGGACTTATTTACATCACTTTCTCAAAAGTTTGGTGCGGAAGGTGAGAAGAAAATTAACCTTGGAAAACATTTCAGCACCAACTACGAACTTTACACCTATGCTTTTTTCTTAGGGCTATACAACAATGAATTTTCCCCAATACCTGACAGAGAAAAGAAAATAGATTTTAGCCATCATATTCAACATTGGGGTAGTAAAACTACTGTTTCTATTCGTAAGGACTTTACTAACCTGCAGGAAAATATGTATATTGCTCTTGTAGCAAAAACAGAAATTGATTTGGTTGCACTTGAAAAAGGGGAATTAGACGAAGATGATGCGGTAAAATTGTTGATTAAAACAATGGAATCGTACACCAACGGTGGACTAATTCTGATAAAGGAAAAACTGGAAGAAAACCCAAACTACTTCCTTCAACCGACTTCCTTTTTGAATTTGATTTTAGAGTCGGCAAAAATATAAACTAAAAATATCAAAAACTAAAATACACATTGCCAAGCCACGCGATCTTTCCCTCCACTACGGGAAGCCATCACTTGTTCAAAAAATTGCAAGAGTATGTCTCTGCGCTCCGAAGTTTCTTAATCGTAACATATCCCATTTTAAATAATCGTGTCACAAAAGTTTTTTTTACAAGCTCCAAATCGCTCCTAAAGCAAACATTTTTTTAGTTATATTTGATTAACTAATAATGGTTTTAAGATAGCTTGCCCCTGCCTGTCCTGATTTTTCGGGAATATTTCGGGGAGCTACCGTTTAGAATATCTTTTTAAAGAATATGAAAAAATGATTACCAAAAAATTCCTTGTTAG
>JAGXRT010000080.1 GCA_018335575.1 Bacteroidota bacterium
GATAAAGAAACAAATCAACCGTTAGAATATTCAACAATTATTGTACAACCGGTAAAAGGTAAAAAAGTATCAGGTGGTATTACCAATCAAAAAGGCGAATTTGAAGTAGAAGTGCCAGATGGTGAATACAATATTACAATTGAATTTTTGTCATTTCAATCGCACCTTATAAAAAATAAAAAAATAAGCAGTAATACCAATTTAGGGACTATTAAGCTGGAAGAAGATTCGCAAACGCTAAAAGAAGTTGAAATTGTTGCAGAAAAAAGTACGGTAGAAATCAGGTTGGATAAAAAAGTTTACAATGTTGGCAAAGACATGACCGTTAAAGGAGGTAATGCAGCCGATGTTTTAGATAACGTCCCTTCTGTTTCTGTAGATGTTGAAGGGAGAGTAAGTTTGAGAGGCAATGAAAACGTTCGAATTTTAATTGATGGAAAACCTTCTGGTTTGGTAGGTTTAAGCTCAACTGAAGCACTGAAACAATTACCGGCCGATGCCATTCAAAAGGTAGAAGTTATAACCAGTCCATCTGCGCGTTATGATGCTGAAGGCACCGCCGGAATTTTAAACATTGTATTGCGAAAAGGTAAAAATTTAGGTTACAATGCCTCTGTGAACACTTCGGTTGGTTACCCAGATAATTTCGGAATTTCTGCAAATCAAAATTATAGAGGAGAGAAAGTTAATCTTTTTTCAAACATCGGATATAATTATAGCGACGCTCCTGGAAATGCTTCTAATAAAACACAATACCTTAATAACGGTGTAACATCTAGTTATTTAAATGAAGACCGTGATTATGTTCGTGACAGAAACAGTTTAAACCTTAATGCAGGTTTAGAGTTCTTTTTATCAGAAAACAGCTCTTTAACTACTTCAGTTGTTTATAGAAATTCTGGTGGAGGCACTAAAGTTGACAATTTATCTGATTATTTTAATGCAGCAAAAGTCTTAACGTCTCAAAATGAACGTATTGAAAATCAGGATCAGGATAATGAAACATTGGAATTCTCAGTTAATTACACCAAAAACTTTAATAAAGATGGCCATAAATTAACCATCGATTTACAAGCTCAGGATTCTAATGAAGATTCAGAATCCAGAATTTTTGATCGTTATGTGTATCCAACAGCTACCTTACCAACATACGATAGAACATCTACCGATGAAAATCAAAAATCGTACTTAGCTAAATTAGATTATGTATTGCCAATAGGAACAGCATCGCAGTTTGAATTTGGTTATAAAAGCAATTTCTCTACCAACAATAACGATTATGTTGTTGAAGATTTAATAAATGGCCTTTGGGTTAACGATATTAATTTTTCGAACGAATTGGAATTTACAGAAAATGTTCACGCTTTATACTCGCAATATGGCAGTAAAAGAGGTAAATTTTCTTACTTGTTTGGATTGCGCTGGGAATACTCTGACATCGAAATTGATTTGAAAACAAATAACGAGGCCTATTCAAAAACTTACGAAGGATTATTTCCAACGGCTAACTTTAGTTATGAGTTTTCAGAAGATCAAAGCATTACTTTTGGTTATAGCAAACGCTTAAGAAGACCACACGGACGTCAATTAAATCCTTTTAAAAGTAAATCATCTGAAACCAGTATTTTTGTTGGAAACATCGATCTGGACCCAACCTATTCTAACTCTTTTGATTTAGGTTACTTAAAACGATGGGAGAAATTTACCTTAAATTCATCCATTTACTACAGACATACTACCGGTAATTATGAAATGATCACTGAAGAAAGCGGCGATACTTTTAACGGATTACCTATTTTAATCAGGACATTTATTAATTTATCAACTAACGATAACTATGGCTATGAATTAACTGCCAGTTACAATCCGTTAGAATGGTTACGATTAAATGGAAGTTTTAATATGTTTAAATCTATTACTGAAGGAGAATACAACGGTAGAAGTTATGATTCAAAAGATATGAATACCATTTCCAGATTTAACTCGAGAATAACCTTACCTAAAAAAATAGATTTTCAAACGACCTTGATGTACAGAGGACCACAAGAGAGTGCCTTTAGCAAATCTAAAGGAATGTTTTCTGCAAACGTTGCCTTTAGTAAAGATGTTATGAAAGATAATGGAACTATTGCATTTAACGTTAGTGATGTATTCAATACACGTAAACGTGAATTTACATCAACTACTGATAGAACCATAACCGACAGTGAATTTCAATGGAGACAACGTCAGTTTATGTTAAGCTTTACGTATCGATTTAACCAGAAAAAGAAACCACAACGTAACGGACAACAAGAGGGTGGCGAAGAACCCATTATGTTCTAAAAACAAAAAAAGGTCTGATTTGTATCAGACCTTTTTTTCAATGAAAATTTTAGAACTATTCCTTTTTCGTTGATCTCAATTCCGAAACTTTTTCTTTAACCGCACCAAAAATCCAATACGGAATAACAAAAGTCATCAACAATAACATCAACCAAAAACCCATTGTAAAAACAGCTAAAAAAGCTAATACCCCAATAAATTGCGAAAAATCCATACGATTAAATTAATTAATTACTCAAAAATAACACATTAACAGTAAACATCATATTAAAAGTAAAATATTTTTATTTTATGTAACAATAGAGTAATCTTATTATAAATCATATGCTTAAATTTGTTGTAAACAAAATCAAATAATTAAACTCATGGAATATAGAATAGAAAAAGACACTATGGGCGAAGTTAAAGTCCCTGCCCATAAGTATTGGGGTGCTCAAACAGAACGTTCAAGAAATAATTTTAAAATTGGACCTGAGGGTTCAATGCCTTTAGAAATTATTTATGCTTTTGCGTACCTTAAAAAAGCTGCAGCACATGCTAATTTTGAATTGGGCGTATTGCCAGCTGATAAAAAAGAGATGATTTCTGCCGTTTGCGATGAAATATTGGCAGGAAAACTTAATGATGAGTTTCCGTTGGTAATATGGCAAACCGGATCCGGAACTCAAAGTAATATGAATTTAAATGAAGTTATTGCCAACAGGGCTCAAGTTTTAGGTGGTAGAAAAATTGGTGAAGAACCTATTTTAAAAGCTAACGACGATGTAAACAAATCGCAATCATCCAATGACACCTACCCAACAGGTATGCACATCGCCGCCTATAAAATG
>JAGXRT010000081.1 GCA_018335575.1 Bacteroidota bacterium
CAAAAAATGAACTTAAAGTAGCAGTACTGGATGGGTTTTTATACATCACTGATCTTCAAGTAGCCGGCAAAAAAAGAATGGATATAAAAAGTTTTCTTAACGGTTATCAAATAGAATCAACTGCAATATTTGTTTAAAAAAAGAGTAAACATCTTTTGTTAAGCCATTTCTTTTAGTTTTTATTAACAATTTACAATAGTTATTAACAATTTTTAGAAATAAATTACCGAAAACTTGCGCAAACCCTTATTCCTGCTATATTTGTTCTTCATTATATAAGAAATTAATGTTTAACCAAATTTAAAAATTCGATTATGAACAAATCTGATTTAATTGATGCAATGGCTGCTGACGCAGGAATTTCAAAAGTTGCTGCTAAAGCTGCATTAGAATCATTCACTAACGCTGTAACTAAAACGCTTAAAGCGGGTGATAAAGTTACGTTGGTTGGATGGGGAACTTTCTCTACATCTCAAAGAGCTGCCAGAAACGGTAGAAATCCTCAAACAGGAAAAACTATAAAAATTGCTGCTAAAAAAGTTGTGAAATTCAAAGCAGGAGCTGGATTTAGTGCAGACGTTAACTAACTAAAGAACAATATTTTATTAAAAATTCCCTGATAGGGAATTTTTTTTTATATTTAAGTTATCATAAGAAAAATCAATACAATACGTTTAAATAAAAAACTATTTTTTTCATAGATTTAAAAATGTAAAAAATAATAAGTATGGAACCCAAAAAAGGAAATTTATTAATCGCAGAAGCCTCCATATTAACGGACCAATCGTTTAGTCGTACTGTAATATTGTTAACAGAACACAATAAAACTGGGTCTGTTGGATTTATACTTAATAAACTATCTTCCTTTTCTTTAAAAGAATTGGTACCTGAAATCATCCAAGATTTACCGGTTTATATAGGAGGGCCTGTACAGCAGAACAACTTGTATTTTATACACAAAATTCCTGAAATAATAACCGATAGTATCGAAATTGGGAAAGGATTTTATTGGGGTGGCAATATCCAAACCATTGTAGAAAATATTAATAAAGGCACAGTAAAAGATAATGATATACGATTCTTTTTAGGTTATTCTGGTTGGGATGCCAATCAATTGGAAGAAGAATTGATTATCAATTCATGGATTGTAATCGAAAATAATTTCATCAACATTTTAAATGCTGATGATAAAACGCTATGGAAAGATCAGATGATCGAATTGGGCGGCGAGCATGCCATTTGGGCAAATGCTCCTTACAATCCAAATTTAAATTAAGGCCTCAAATGTAGCTTTTATACTTTGCGTTAACTCAGTTTTATAGTCCTTTTTCTTAAATTTTGTCACTGACTGTATCCCTATTAAGGAGTTGGTTATAAAAACTTCCTGACACTGCAGTAAATCTGTTAGCAATATAGGAGCTTCAATCAACTCAAATTCAGGAGTTTTTTGTAAAAATTCTATTAATTTTCTTCGCATGATACCATTGAGACAGCCTTCACTTAAAGGAGGTGTAATTACTACAGCATCTTTTATTATAAATAAATTTGCATTGGCAGCTTCCACCAGTTGTTTTTTTTCATTAATAAGCACACCATTTTGAATTTTATTTTCGTCAGCATAAATGCTTGCTAATACATTATGAATTCTATTAGTAGTTTTAAGGGTAGATAAAAATGTGGATGAAATATAAAAGTCTTTAAAAATATCGATTTCATAGGTTTTCAATGACACATCTGTATACACCGAGGATTCTATCACATAGGAAATCACATTGCTTTTTGGAGTATACAAACCTTCGCCCGTTCTGTAAATACTTGCCCTTACCCTATTTGTTTTACTAATATTAACTTTAGCAATACTTTTAAGAAGTTCTTGTTCATAAAATTCGAGGGTAAAATGCATGGGGATTTCCATCCGCAAAATACGCATCGTTGCCATCAACCTAAAATAATGTGCTTCCAAAAACTGCACCTCTCCGGCTATGACTTTTACAGTATCATAAATACCATCACCGTATTTAAATGCACGGTTTTCTATTCGCAATGCGGCATCAGTAACCAGTTCTCCGTTTAAATTTACCATCCTTAAAATAAAAAAAGCCTTATAAAAAGGCTTGAAGTTATGCTCCGATTATATGTTTTAGTTCATCTATTTGATTTTCCCAAAGCATTTTGGCACTTTCCAACTCATCAGCTTCAGCAAAATCTGTTACTATTAACGAAACGTCTTTGGTAATTTCGTCTACTTGTATTTTAAATTCAAAAAAGTATTCATCTTCTGTATCTTCTACCCACTTAAACTTCACACGCTCATCTTGACGTTTTGCTAACAATTTAGCAACTTCTTCATCTACGCCATCCCAAAAAAAAGTAAATAATTCTCCGCGCGAATTAACATTGTCAGCAAACCACTCTGATAAACCTGAAGGAGTAACTAAAAACTGATAAATAAAATGCGGCGATGCGTGAATAGGAAACTCTAACTGATATTTTATTTTTTTAGCCATTTTTTCGTTTTAAATCGAGCACAATATAGATAAAAAAAAGTTTTATTTACCATACTTTTTCTCATTTTTTTTTAAATGAATTCTTGCTACACACTAATTTTATCCTATATTTGCAACCGCAAACAAGGCGAGGTAGCTCAGTTGGTTAGAGCATCGGATTCATAACCCGAAGGTCGGCAGTTCAAATCTGCTCCTCGCTACTTAAAAATAAGTAGCTTTAAAGCTAATGATGGTGCGGTTTAGAGTAGTTTCTTAACCGCATTTTTTATGAATAAGATTTTTGAAAAAATTAGAAACGTACACTTAAACGTACACTTTTTGCAATCTCGAAAAAAATATACAATCGCGTTCTATACTGGAGGAATAAAGCTTACAGAATGGAATGACCTGTCTAAAAACCAACAAAAAAAAGTATTAGAAAAAGAATGGTACCTGAGATGGTCATATAGAGATCCTAAAACACATAAGCTTGTTCGTCAAAATAACATAAAAGCTGGCGTTAATTATTATAAAACAAAAAGTGAACGACTTCAAGTTTTAAATACGTTTAAGCATAATTTAGAATTACTTTTAGATGGTGGTTACTCCCCTTTCAATAAAGAAATTGAGAATTTTTCAATTGAAAAACAATACACAACAAATGAAGCTCTCGATTTTGTTTTGAATTTAAAGAAATCAACTGTATCAAATAGGACCTATAACGATTATTCGTATGAAGTTGAGAAGTTTAAGAAGTACCTTGAAAAACATTTATTATTAGATTCTAGCATACAGAACATCAATAAAAAAGTTGTTGTAAGTTATCTGAACAATATTTTAAAAGAATCATCTGCAAGAACCAGGAATAATTCCAGGTCTAATTTAAGTTCTCTGTTTACTATAATGAAAGATAATTTTATTATTGAAAGTAACTTTATTAAAACAGATGTTTCTAAACTTACAACTTTAGGTAAGATTGACAGAACAATTTCGAATGATTTATTAAAAAGTATTTCAAATGATTTAAAAGTAAATGATCCTACCCTACTATTATATATAAAGTTTGTGGCCTATAACTTCTTAAGACCTATTGAAGTTAATAGGTTAATTATTAAAAACATCGATTTAAAAGAAAAGCGTATCTATTTTAAAGCCAAAAACAAGCAGAATTTCAAAATTAAGCGTATTCCTGATATTTTAGTGAATGAATTATTAGCCTTGAATTTAGATAAATATAATCCGGATGATTTTTTATTTACACCTTCCGGTATTCCTGGGAAATGGGATAGAGACGATAATGGAAGAAGAGAATATTATACAGGTAAATTTAAGGAAAGTATAAAAGATAAATTTAATTTAGGTGCTGAATACGGTATTTACAGTTTTAGACATACCTACATCACTAATTTATTTCGTACTTATCGTAAAACAATGCCATTTAACACAGCTATTGATGCTTTAATGCCAATTACAGGCCATACATCTAAAGAAGGGTTAATTAACTACATTCATAAAATAGATGCTGATATACCAGCTGATTGGAGTGCTGATTTAGAATTTATTTTGTAAAAAAACCACTCAAAAGAGTGGCTCATTTATAAATTTCAGTATTATTATTTCTTTTGATCTATAACAAATGTTTGTGATGTTCCGCACTTATCATTTATAGTAACCTCTGTATATTTCCTGCCAAATAGTTTAGATTTTATAAATAAAAACTTCCATTGTTTCCTTTCTGTATGCGTAACAACGTCTGAAGTATTCTTGAATATTCTCTCGGTTATGCTCAACTTCAAAACGTCATCAGCATACATTATATTACCTTTAATTGTCAAACACTCGTTTGTGTCTATAATAGGTACGTTTATTTCATTTTTAGTTTTAATAGCATCAAGAACAGGTTGTAAGTCGGTATTAACAACTGTAGTATCTTTATATGATAGTTTTGTTGTAATTATTTTCTGTACATTTTTAATTGCAATTTTATTTTCTTGTAAGAATTTCTGTAAATCTTGTCTATTGTACTCAAGATACTCCTTTAATTCTTGCTTGGTGTATGTTTGTTCTGCATATCTGGTACTATCATATTTTACAATTTGAGTTATATTCTCAGACAAACGATGAATTTCCTTTTGTTGCCGTTGATTTTCTTTTATAAAATAAATAATTAATACGATTGCTAATGCATAAAAAACAATCTTAATATTTTTTAATATTACTGTAATTGGAATCATAACTATATTTATTTAGATGTTTTATATAGGTGTAAGTTTTATTTAATACGTGGTTCAGTAGTTATTATTAGAATTGCTTTTTTGTAAGGTTTTAACGCTTGATGAAAAGCATCCATAGTTTTTACACTATTGGTAATATCTAAATACTCATCTGCATTAAGTTTCTTGAGTGATTGACCAAGTGCTATACAGCCATTAAGCTGATGCCAATAATTAGCTGCATGAAACTTTGTCTCGGCTCGGTTTGGAACGCCTTTAATTTCCCATAAATCCTTTTTAAAACGATTTGACCACTCTATAACAACATCATACATACCTGACGGAATGCAACTAATATTATTTTCATTATTTCTCCAACCACGTTCTAAAGAAATGGAAGCAAATAATGGTTTGTTATTTTCTCCAAGCACTTTACAGCTTCCTAATGTTTGATTAGCATCTTGCCAATCTCTATGTATTTTAATAATTGGTATCATTTTATAGACAATTTCAGTTTGTCAAACTCTTTTTTTAGTTTATCATGTGCCGTTTGTAACTCATTATGTTTCTTTTCCCAATTTTTAGATTTTTCAATTTCTTTGTGATACAGCAAATTGATTTCATTAAATTGTAGTTGCAATTCTTTATTGTGTTGTTTTATAGAAGTAATTTCTAACATCACTTCTTCCATTCTAGCTTTGTAATCTTCTAAAAAACCGTTGTACACTTCTTGCATACTTTTTAACGCATCAGAATCGTCTTTTTTAATGTTGGTTTCTTTGCTTTTTAACTCTAATTCTTTAGCTCGTTTACCCCCAAAAATATACGCTAATGGCACTCCTAAAAAACCGATAATAGTAACTAAATTGTCTAATAAAAATTCTTTCATAATACGGTATTGTTAATTGATTTAATTAATTATTTATTTAATATATTTTAGGAAAGAATACCACTTTCTTGTTTTAAGATACTCCATATTATCTTGCTTACTATAAGCCTCTTTTTCCCAAGTAATACTCTTGTAAGCTAATCTAGTATTGCGGTATTTAATAATCCCTATTACATAATCTAAAAAATAGAGAACGTAAAATAGAACTACTAATAGCTCCAACTGTTGTCTAATATGAATCTTTTCATGATTAATATTAATTTCTGTTGCAGTAGGTCTTAAGAAGATAAAAGGGAATATTGTTATCCCTTTTACTCGCATAAAAATACTTACTAAGTCTGGTACTAAATTTCCTATTATTATTATCATAATTAATTAATTTAAGTTATTAAAAAGGTTGACAATGTCCTGCTATTACAGAACTAATGTATCCATTACTTGCAATTCTATAAGCATTACCATTATCTGCTTGATAATATAGATTACCTCCATTTAAAGGTGTTGTAAGTCCTGAATTTGTGTAAACATAGTACCCTACTCTAGGGTAATGGTTTCCAATATCATTATGGTACATAGTAGTAAAATTAGAGAATCCACAAACTTCGCCTACACTTCCACCTGAGAGGGTAAGAATAAATGATTCTCCTGATGTTCCGACAGGAGTAGCTGCTATTGCATTACTATTTGCTGATGCATTATCTTTAAAATCTACTGCTACTATATAGTAGGTATAAATAGATCCATTTGTTAAAGAGCTATCTATATATGAGTTATTAGTGGTAGTTGTCAAAAAACTATAACTTCCTGTTCCTATTTTTCTATAAATAGCATAATGTTTTATACCACTTTGGTTGTCAGTGCTTGTATTCCAATCAAGAGTACAAGTGCCATTACCTGCAAATACATCATTTAATACAGGTGTTGTAGGAGCAGTAGTATCTGTATTTGTTACATTAACTTGTACACTATTAGTACAAGCTCCTGTTGATATAATAAAGAACGTTTGATAAGTAGGATCTATATTAGTTATAGAATACCCAGCCTCCAATTGAGCTCTAGTCACTCCACTTGCTAATATGGGACCACTTATACTATTAGCTCTTATAGTATAGTTGTCTGTTGCACCTCCTGCAGGTGATTTTGTAAATGTTACAGTTTTATTTGCCATATACTAGTTATTAATAATAATCGTCGTGATACACTATTTCACTATTACCAGATTCAATTGATCCATTCCAAGTTCTAACGAAGTACCAAAATCTTTGATCGGATTCATACCCATTTGACTGAAAACTAGTCAAAGTACTTGTATATTGTAATGTGAATGACCCTAAACTAGGTTGAGCTGCACCGATTGCTGTTATAGCACTATATGTTCTATAATTTACAGCACCAGAAACAGGAGACCAACTCCACTTTTTAGACCAGCCATCAGGATAACTAACAGTAAATGGACCTGGAGGTGATAAGGAAGCTGCAGTAGTTGTAACATTAGCTGTACCGCTAAAATTAGTAGAAATGTTTCCTGAATTATCATAAGCTTTTACTTTAAGTGTATAAGCTGTGCTTGCTGTTAATCCTGTTATATTATAAGAAGTAGCTGTTCCTGTAGTTGTATACAACAATGTTCCCGCTGAATTGTAAATCTTATATCCAGCTATTCCGGAATGATCATCTGTAGATGCATTCCAATCCAATGTTAAACTAGTAGAAGCTAAATTAGTGACTGTAGGAGTGCCTGATACATCTGTTGGATTGGTAGCATCTAAAGTAGTAGGTGTTACTGTATTACTAAAAGCTGCTGAATGATTACCTGCTGCATCATATGCCTTAACCTTATAACTCTGTTGTGTATATTGAGATAGTCCTGTAACATCTCTTAATAAAACATTCCCTACATCCCATAATAGAGTACCAGCTGAGTTATATATTTTATAACCAGTAACCCCTATATTGTCTGTAGCTGCATTCCATGTTAATCTCAATGAAGTTCCTGTTATATTAGAAGTAGCTAATCCTGTTACATTAGAAGGAGCTGTATTGTCGGGATAAAATTCTACTCCTATAACTGCTAATGAACAAATTGGTCCCTTATAAATACTACTGGCAAGGATTCCTATTGGTATTGCCATAATTATAATAATTGTAAATCTCCTGTTACTAACCAATCTGTTGCAGTAATCTTAATTACTGATATAACAGAATATTGTTTTCTTGTAATTAATGTTTCAGCACTTCTAAGAGTTACACCACTACCAACTAAAGTAAGTTTTCCTGTTCCCCATTGTACAAAGTCATATCGATCTCCGATATTCGCTCCTGTATTAACAATAGTAGCATTACCAGCAGATGCTGAGTTATACACATGTAATGACCCTCTATTTGAAGCCGATACAGTAAAACTTGCAATGAAATCAGCAGGCATACCTTGTGTTAATGGTAAATAACTTGTATTATCCACATCTCCATTAGCTTTTAGAAATTGGAAGGAAGTTCCTCCCAATTTTTTGATAGCTCCATTTACAATTAAATCTGCTTCGATTTTCTTAACAGCCATGATTACCCTATAATTACGACTCTATATTGTCCGGATGTTGGTGCTACATTAAAATTAAAAGTAGCGGATGTATTAGTTGTAGCTAAAATTTCACAATCAATAATGTCATAAGGAGCGGCTTGTCTTATAACCTGAGCGTGTATATCTCTAGTTCCTAAATTATGGGAAACCACATACGTTAAAGCAGCACCATCTCCAATAGCTTGTGAAAATTTTGCGACTGGCAATTTTGAGGCACTAAGGCCAAGGAAATTAACTAATTTCAATGGTGTAACAGCTTCGGTATCTTCTGTTGTAGTAACAGTCATCTTCGCAGCACTTGCTATTTTAATAATACCTGAAGTTGCTTCTGTGGCTGCAACAATATCTGGTATATTTTTATTGATAATAGTCCAATGTGCCAATGTAGTTGGATTAGTTTGTTTTGCGATTATCATATCTCCAACCTGTACGTTTTCTGTAAAAAAATCGCCAGTAGCAGTTACTACATAAGTCCAACCTTGTTGTACAGTAATAGGAGTAGCATCTAATAAAGGGGTGTTTGTAGCCGCATCATAACCACCTTTATACACTAAAGAACCGGCAACAGTTGTATTAATATCATTAATGAGTTGTAATATTTTAGAAGCAGAAAACAGCTCAGTATTAGAAGAACCTGAATCATTAATAATACGGTGTTTTGTGGCATCGCCAAGATGGGTATCAATTTGGGTATGTGTATTAGTTCCTACGTTAGCTAAATCAGCATGGGCTAATTGTTGAAAGTTAGCTGCTGTAGCTCCTGATGCTCTTAATACCCACCCAACGGCTGCACCTGAAATAGTATGTTCAGCCCCTAAAGCTATATTAGTTGCAATTACGTGAGCTGATGGAGTACGTGCATTTGTTAGTCTAGTATCTATATCATCTACAACTGTAAGCCAAACAGTGCCATTAAAATACTTCACTTTTTTACTTACCGTGTTGTAATAAATTCTAGATTCTGTTCCTGTTGGGTCTGATGCTAAATTTTCAAGTTTAGCTTGTAATAATTGATTTAACGCTAAATCGATGTCTGATAAAAAGATTTTTTTTGCCATAATTTTAATTTAATACAGCAGTACCTATAAGTACAACTGAAAAGGTTATTGTTAAATTGTTGTTATCTAGATGAAGTACACTTCCTTCAATTTCGTTTCCAATGGTATCTATAATAGTTACAGATGGGTATTTGTTTAATTGATGGTTGATACTCCATGTATCTGAAGGAATTGTTTGGGTGTGTATAAAATTAGCATCGGTAGGTGCGTTGTCTATGAGTTGGGTTATTAGACTATCTGCATAAGTATTGGCACTATTTAAAGTATTAGCATCAGCAGTTGCTTGTAAAGTAGAAACGGGTTTTGCTAAATCGCTTGTATTATCTACTTGGTCTAAACCAACCTGCGCTTTTGTAACTGCGTGTGGGTTGTCTGTTCTTGTTAAATGGTTAAGTAAATTGGTTGCATTGGTGCTTATCCACGTTACAGCATCGTCATAGGCGGTTTTTAATTCTGTGGTAAAAATTGCTGTAATACTATCTAACTTTGTTTTTAAAGCATCAGTAAATGGATTGGTGTTTGCATTAGATTCGTATAAAGCTTTTACCTCACTTGCTGTTATAGGTGCTAAATCCATACTCTCTTGCTCAGATAACTTACGGTAATCTGCCAATGTTCCTAAGATGGTTCCTAAATATTCATAATAAGCATAACCGCTTGTAACAGTTGGATCTGCACTTGCATCATTAACATACTGTATAGCCATGTCTGATTGCGTTCCTTGTTCTGCTATAAGTTCAGTAATATTTAAATATCTATGTTCTATTGCAACAATATTTGGTTTGCCTGTCAGGTCTGTATAAGCGCCTGAAAAAGCTACTGGAGATAGATCGGAAGCGTTGGCTTTATCACCTATACTATCTAACATTTCTTGTGTAATAGATTGTAAAATGCTTAAATTAGAATGTGTATGGAATACCGGTACTGAAACAGCTGGGGTTCCTTGCTGTATTCTGATATTATCAACATGAATGGTACTTCCATTTTTATTGTTGCTAACAATCATCAAATCATACTCTTCATTATTCCACAATCCTCCAACTCTAAATGCTGTACCGGGAATTATAATAGTTTGCCATTGATTAATTAGATTAGCGTCAAAATTAAAAGAACCGTGAGTTACGTTTACTTCTCCAACCTTTAATGCAACCGTATCAAACAATTGTAATATTAAGTTGTTTTTTCCTGCATCTTTACAAAAAACATCTAGCAAAACATTAGATAAATTAGAACCTAAGTATTTTGTTGTTGAATTTAAATTGAAAGCATTTTTACTTACAATTTTAACAGATTTTGTTCCGATAGAAGCTTGTTCTGTACTTGCTAAAATTACATTGGTAGGATTAGCTGTAGAGGTGTTTTTTTCTCCACCAACTTCTTGAAGATTTTCATTATACCATAAAATATTTGAAACTCCAGAGGGCTCTGTGGCACCGTTTGCAATGGTTACAAATGTTAATTCTATTTGATGACCCCATTCTAAAACAGGTTTTGTACCTCCAGGTTCACCTTCTAATATAAATAAAGAACCATCTAAATCCGTATCGCCATAAAAAACATCTATTCTTGAAAGTCCAGATGTGTTACTATTTGAAGTTAAAGTAAAACCATTAGAATAGTATAAAACATTATTAAATCTGTATACCAGATTTTTAGTTCTATGAGATAGGCCTCCTATATATTCAATCGTTCCACTTACAATACCATTTACACCTACATTATAGTTAGATAATAAAGCTGAGTCTACTATTTGTCTAACCGTAATGTATTCTGAAACTCCATCTATAAAAACACGAATTTTAGAATCAGCATTCAAATTATCTTGGTGGTTAAAATCGTCTGTTTTTTTGGTTTTGGCAATAATAGAATTTACAACAGTTGTTAACTCTATTACTTTTTGATTGAGTGCAGATAATAAACTCATAATGAATCTGTTTTATGAAAACAAATATATAAAATATTCCTTATTTAGAATGATTCTAAATAAGGAATTTATTGTTTTTGAAACGTTCTTTTTTGTAACTTTGAATTATGGGTTTAATATTTTGGTTATTTGTAGTACTTGTAGGTGGTGGTTGGCTAATTGGCAAACTGCTTGGAGGCTTCTTATTTCCTGATAAAAAAGATGATAAATTTACATTTGTAGACAAATCTGTGCATTATCACGAGCATAAAAGCATCAATATTATTGATGATACTACAAAAAAGAAGATATTTGAATTAAGAGAAAGTAATAAGAAATGAACAAAGAAATAATAACAATTGCAGAAACACATCTGCCAAACGTTAATAATTTTAAAAACGACATGGTAAAAATATCGATTTTAAAAGGTAATTATGATATTAACCCTGCTGTTTTACCAATAGAAAGCAGTATGTATATAATTACATATCGTAAGAATACAGATCACTTAAATAATTTATTTTGGGAGTTTGTTTCTTTTAAAGAATAAAAAAACCACTAATTAAAGTGGTTTTTTTTCTTATTGTTTTTATGCTTTAATTAAATAATCTCCCGCATAAAGTAGATTAGGTATTTCACCATAACTTTCTTCTGGAATAACAGATTCAGTACCTTGTGAACTATATACATTTCCTGTTTTTTTCATCACAGCCGTTAAAACATAAGAATCAGTATCACCTAAAGGACCTTCTGTATTAAAATTGCCGTTTTTAACATACATAATACCGTTTATTATTACATTATTATGAGAGAGCGCAATCATTAATTTTCTCCATATTTCTTTTGTTACCGGCTCAAATATAAATTCTTCACCTTCACGCAATGAGGCACTTAATAAAATTGAATCAGTATCTGTATCATGTATTTCATGTTCATCTTCAGATTTTCCTTTTTTAGATATATAGGGAATTCTTATTTTATGAACAATCCCGGTACTATAATTAATATCAGTATTGGTATCATTAAAATAAACTATTTCAATAGTATTCTCTTGTTTTAATTTCACATCAATAACTTCGCTTAAAAATTGAACAGTTTCAAACTTAGGATCTGTTTCTGTAATTTTTACCTGAATTTTCTTATCAAGATAAACAGACATATCAATAGAAAACTCGTAAATATTGTAATTAAAAAGGTTATAAATACTTCCAACTATTATGTTTGTATCAGTGCCTGTAAAAACATTTGATATTATAATAACCTCTGCTAATTTTGTTTCATCAAAAATGACATCTTCAATTATATACCAAACATTATCAATAATTAGATAATTACCAACATAAGCCCATTCAGGAACTGCACCATTCAAAGCATAAGGCTCATCTATTATTTCTGTATCAAAATTGTATTTATTACCGGACACGAAATAGATACCTGTTAAACCATTTCCTAAATTATATTTAATAGCATCTCGTTTATCTTTTAAACCAATGAAATTTGATTTTTTAACAATAGGTATATTATCTTCTGTTAAATCGCATTTTAAAACTTTTACATCAATATTTTTAAAGTTAGAACGGATTTGAGTTGTGATGGTATCACTGCTTTGAAACTTTTGTATTTCTGTATCCGGTAATTTTACATCAACTTCATAACTCAAAGTATTTTCATCAGATTTATAATTATCACTCACTCCCCATTCAACTACTTTTTTAAAACGAATGCTATTAGCTTTTGAAGGTAAAGCTGCATAAGGCACATTTACTCCGGCTCCTATTCCAACCTCATCAAAACTTGTAACAATAAAATCTTTTTGTATTGAGCACCCTAACTGATCTTTAATGTAAATGGTATAATTACCGGATGTTAATCCTGAAAATATATTGGAAGATTGAAATGTAACATTATCTAAAGAATATTGTAATACAAGACCTTCTACTTGTGTAATAGTAGTTGTTGCTGTAGCCCCACTAGGTGAATTGATAATTTTAACAATTGTATTTGAAGATGATAGTTTCTTTGGCAGTGAAACTGTTTTGGCAGCTGTTTTACCATTAACATCAGTTACATTGATAATTGACGATATACCTCTACTCAATTCGTAAGTAAACGGATTATTAGTATTTGGTAAACCATTTACAATTGTTGCTAAAACACTTGTGGTTATATTTAATTTTACTTTGTTGCATTGATCTGTATCTGCAGCACTATAAACAACACCATCAATTGTTATTGCCGGTGTCTCAACTTCATTTTGAATAGTTATAATTGCACCAGAATTATTTGCTGTTTCAGCAAAAACAGCGTTGCTGAAATTAGCTGTAATTTCTACTTTTCCAAGACCGTTTGCTAACGGTGTGGCCACAACTGTGAATAAATTTGTTGTGTTATGATCTAGATTAAAAGCGTTTTTAAAATTAGTAGCAACATTACCAAACCATCTATCAGGGTGTATTCCATCATCTGGTTCGAATATAGGAAGTGTTACTTGATAATTAGCTGAACGTATTTCTTTAAAAGTTTCATTTAACAATATACCATAGCTAGTTTCTGAGATAGCTAGAAAACTATCTACACTAGGAATTGTTTGAAAATCTATCGTTATTTTTGAAAAAGCCATATCGTTGTTTTTAGAATGTTATTTATTATATTTTATTATTTCCCAGTTTCCTTTATTGTTAGGTTTTAAACTATCCAGGTATCCTTTTTCAATTTCTCCTTTCTCATTTTTAAAAGCGATGAGTCCATACATATTAGGTACTTTTTTACCTAAAATAACGGTGGTTCCATAAATTTGCTGCAACAATTCAAAATCCACAGGAAATTCAAATTTTACTTTTTCAGGGATAAACCTTGCCTTTGTAAGTAATTTATTCTGAATATTTCCTTTTTCAGAATATTCAATTTCACCAATTAGTTGAGTTGATAGATTAACATTCCCTACTGAGCTGGCATATCTAACAAATTCATTCGGATATTTTGTTAATCCAGCAGAAATAGTCCATCCATTATTTCTCAACATTGTAAAAGGTGTTAGTCTTAAATTTGTTGCAGAATCAGGATCATACGTTCCTGTAGGTTCTTTTTGTAAAATATCTTGCCAAACTACTTGCTCAAATACCTCTGTAAGACCTCTTTTTAAATCTAATAACATAATATCTTTATCATAAGTGGTGTCTTCTGTTGGATAGTCAGCTTTTGGCTTACGTCTTGATATTTCTGTTGCTGTTGGATCAGCTCTGTATTTTGATAGTAATGTTAATATGTTTTTTTCTATTATTGATAAGGTATAAGTAGATTTTGCATTGTATTCAAATAATCCCATTATTTCTTCATACTCACCTCCTTTTTCATAACCAACTTCAACACTTGAATAATATAGTTCTGGCATTTTGGTTCTTTTTACATTACTAACCTGTATATATTCAAACACATTAGAATAACTATTTCCTAATTTTATGGTTACATTTCTGTTATAGAAAAATTCTTTTTTTTCTATTCTGATACGTTCTTTAAAACCTATTTTTTCAATACCCATTCCCAATCCTTTAACAGCTAGATAAGAAGTTAGAAAATCTTTTAATGATGTTGTGAATTTCTTATACAATTCATCACCATCAACAAACCCTCTTACCCAATGACCGTGTGTAAGTCCAATTAAAGAGGCTTCGCCATCTTCAGCATATCCAAGATCTGTTCTTCCTAAAGCTTCTGAATATAAAGCGTCTGTTCTTCCGGTGATTATCTGTAATAACCTATTACAAACTTCAAAAGGTAGTAACACATTAGATTGTGATTTTTCATAGAAACTATCTTCTTCAATTGTTATACTTGCAACCGTTTCTTCAAAATCAACATAAATACGATCATTTGGGTCGAAAACAGCTCCACTAAACGACCCGCTACCAAACCATACCAACGCCAAACTCTCACCTTCTAATAATTCAATATTTTGATTATAATTAACATTGATTATATGGTTATCCATATTATATGGATTTGGCACTGTATAAAGATGCGTTCTGTTTACCAAGTTATAATCTTCACCACCATTATATTTAACCAAATCAACACGCATTTTAATATTACTGGCGCTTAAACTACGTGGTTTTATTTTACATTTTACAGATATATTAATTTTTAGTGTTTTTTTTCTATCATTAACAGCATAAAATAATGATGAAGGAGCTCCTTTTATAATGGTTCCTGCCTGTTCAAACTGATTTTTTAAGATAGAATGTACCAATTCATCAGATTTATAATTAACTGATACCGGAATGCCTAACTGCCCTTCATTATAACCATCACTGGCTTTTCTTCTAAAAGCATTACTAATACGATCTATTTCTTGAACCTCCAATAAACTTTTTAAGAATATTTTACGTCCGTTTAAAGAAACTTTTTTAGGGATTAAAGGATTAATAGGCATCCCATCAATTGTATCTAAACGCTCTAATTCTAATTGTTCACTCTCTCTTGATTTTATCAATTTTTCAAGTCCACCTGCATTGTATTTAATGCTCAGTTTATCGTCTTCTTCTGTTTTAGTCATCAAATCTAAAAAACCATCGTAACCACGAATCCATTGATCCGTTTTAGGGTGTTTTTCATCTTTTACCAATCGTATTTCTGCATTAACTCCGTATAAATCATCAACTAAATTTATCCAATCTTTACCATTGCCTAAAAATTTTAAGCTATTGCTAAAATTGGTAAATAAACCGTCATAACCTTTGTTTTTAGCCAGCTCTTTGTCATCATCTTTCCATCCTAAAGGTTCGGAAATAACAATACTGGTCATGCCTTTACAAGAAAGTGTATAACGTACTCTGTCGCTTAATGTTGGGTTTACATCGCTCATGAGTTCCAATTAATATTTTTAGACTTCCATATTGAATGAGGAATGTCAATTTTGTTTTTAAGAATGATTGTTTTTTGACGCTCAATTACTTTTCTGGTCTGTTTTAATTCTTCTAACATTTCTTTTCCATAAGCATCATCAAACAGTTGTTTAGCTTGATAATCATTCATGTTTTTACCTTCCATTGCAAGTGATGACATCATTGCAGCGCGTTGCAATTTGTAGTACTCTTCTACTGAACTATGCACCTGGTCATCTTTCTTTAAAAAGGTAAGTGTTGGTTTGTTAGGTGTTAAACGTGGATTATTACCGTATTTATCGGTAATTACCTCACTAACACCACCGTCTCCAACATAGGCAATTTCTTCTTTTCCGCCTTTTCTACCATGTTTGTATTTCGGAATTGGCTGCGCTAATACCGTTGCTGCTTGTACGGCTCCAATACCAATAATGTATGGCAATAAAGCAGGACCAAAAATAGGACCTAAACCATAAGGCGGAGGACCCAATGCTGTAATAGAAGCCAATGCAGTTTGCGCTACAATAGTAGCTAAATTGGCTATTTTATTAAAGATTGCCTGCTTTTGTTGTTCCTTGCGCTTTTTAGCTTCTAATTTTTCACGCTGTTTTTCTGCTTCATTTGCAATTAAGTCTTTTTGTATCTGATCATCACCAGCTAGTTCTAATTGCTTATTGTAGTATTCTTCACTTCGTTGAATATCATCATCTATTCGCTGGATTCTAGCATCAAAAATAGTATTGGTAAAATCAACCAACGCATCTTTTAATTGAAATGCTAAATCTTTAACTCTTTCGCTGAATTCTTTTTCTAAGTATTCTTTAGTAAAAATATTTTCAGCATAATTTTCTGTTTCAAGATCAGAAACTTCCTTTTTAAAACGGAATAAATCAGCGGTATATTTTGCTATTTTTTCAGCTGATATACGTTCTTTTTCAGGTAACTTATCTTGATTAGCCAGTAAATCTTCAATTTTTGATATTTGAAAATTTAAACCATCAATAGCATACTTCTTTTGAATGGCTAAAACACGCTTTTCATGGTCTTCTCTTGCTTTCTCAATTAACTCAAAATTACCTTTAGCAGCATCTAATTCATTAACATAGGTATTGTTCTCTGCAACTAAATCTTTGTTTAAATTATTGTCTTTTGTTTGTAATTCAGCATCTATTCTTTTCTGAAGAACATTTAATTCATTATCAATTATTGCCTGACGCTTTTTTTCTTCTGTGATAGCAATACCGGTTAATGCTTCCTGGTATTTTTCATACAATAATTGTTGCTCTGCAGTTAATTTTTTCTTGAGTTCACCTGTTTTAATAAATTCTGCTATTTCAATATCTGAAAGCTGACGAACAAATTTTCCTGAATCCTCATCGTATTTTCCTAATTGCTTCAATTCATTTTCTAATCCTTCTTTATGTTTTTGAAGCATCTTTTGATTGGCCACTTCCAGCGCATCTAATTTTTCATCTAAGGTTGATTTTTCATCTTCAACAATTTTATTGTTTAAATCAATTTCTCTTTGAAGTCTGAATTGTGATAATTTAAAAGCATCATCATCCGCTTTCTTTTGTGCATCATACAGTTCTTTTCTCAATTTCTTTTGAGCTGCTAAAAATGCTTTTCTTTTTTTCTCATCTTCATCTCTTTGTGTTTCAGCATCTTTTAGGTTGTTTTGATGTTCTAATTCTGATGCTAAATCTCTATACTTTTTATTCTCTGCTAAAAGCAGATTATTGGAAAGTGTTAAATTATTTTTTTCATTTTCAGTATTTACTTTTAGATTGCTTAGTTTCTTTTGCGCTCTATCTTTAGCTACAACAATACCAACGCTACCTCCACTAGCTTTTTCTATTCGTTCTAATTCTGCAATTTCATTTTCTAATACCTTTATTTTCTCTGCAGAAGTGTTTTTAGTGTTTTCTAATAATTCATTATTAGCTTTAATAATCATCTGATTTGTTTCAATGAAATTATCCAACACTTTTTTCTTTGCAGCAATTTCTTGCTTATCTAATTCCTTAGATTCGCCTTGTTTTTTTCTTTTAAGCTCAAACTCATTTTCTATTTGTTTGATGTTTTTATTGTAAAACTCCTCATTATTTTTAGCAGTTTCTTCTAATACTTTTTTAGTTTTATCAGTATTGGTATTAATTCTATTTTGTATTGCTTCATTTTCTGATAGTTCACTGTTAAAAACTTTATAAGCAACAACCACCGCTGCTAATAAAGCTAAAACCACACCCCAAGGCGTTGCAGTCATAGCCGTATTTAATCCGGTTTGAGCAACTGTTGCAGCTCTAACGGCTGTTGCTTGTGCTAAAACAGATGTTCTACCAATACCAGTAGCTAATGCAAAACTTAATTCAGCAGCTGCAGCAGCTGTTTTTAAGGCAGTATAGGAAGAAGTTATAAAACTCATAAGCTTCATAATTCCAAAATATGCCAATAAAACACTACCAAATTTTATAAAATTTTCAATTATACTTCCTAAATTATCTCTTAAATACTTTAAAGAATTAGCTATTTTTTGTGTTCCACCATTTGC
>JAGXRT010000082.1 GCA_018335575.1 Bacteroidota bacterium
ATAGCGAGCGTAGCGTGGCTATCTGTGGCTTTAGTGATTCATTCGACAGCTTGCTTCGTCATGGCATTCCTCGCAATGACTACTTATGGTTCAAATTTAGGTTAAACAATTAAACGCTTAATTATCATTGCCTAGTTTACTATTTCGTTAAACTATTTATAACTGAAGACTGAGTTCTATTCCGTCATAGCGAGCGTAGCGTGGCTATCTGTGGCTTTAGTGATTCATTCGACAGCTTGCTTCGTCATGGCATTCCTCGCAATGACTACTTATGGTTCAAATTTAGGTTAAACAATTAAACGCTTAATTATCATTGCCTAGTTTACTATTTCGTTAAACTATTTATAACTGAAGACTGAGTTCTATTTCGTCATAGCGAGCGTAGCGTGGCTATCTGTGGCTTAAGTGATTCATTCGACAGCTTGCTTCGTCATGGCATTCCTCGCAATGAGCTGTGTTTAAAACAAGTTTTTTCTGCAAAATTTTCCGTATAATACGTTTGATTTTTTACAATTAAAAGCTTAATAAAGCGATGAAAGTGTGCTTTTTCATTAAACCAACAACTATACAACATACCACACACAATTAACGATTCGTGTCTCATAAAAATGCACTTTTTAGTAGTCAACCTATATCAGGGACGTACAACTATTCACTATTCACTGCTCACCGCTCACCGCTCACCGCTCACTATATTATTCATTTCACTTCAAATTCTACCCCATTTCAATTATATTTACAACAGTTTAATTTGATAAAGTGAAGCAACTAACCGGTATAGTACAATTAATCGATTCTCTGGAAGCAGGAGGTGCAGAACGCATGGCCGTAAACATCGCTAACGCTTTGGCTTTAAGAGGTCTTCCATCAAGCCTCATGCTCACCAGAAAAGAAGGCATGCTTAAAGCACAACTCCATCCACAAGTGAAGTATGTGTTTTTAAATAAAAAATATACGTTGGATCTAGCTGCCGTCTGTAAAGCACGAAAATTTATTGTAACAAACAACATAGCAATCCTGCATGCACATACAACCTCCTGGTTTTTTGCAGTTTTATTGAAAATTACCAAGCCTTCGTTAAAATTAATATGGCACGATCATTATGGAAAAAGCGAACAGTTGTCTAACCGACCCCTTATTGGATTAAAATGGGCAGCACTGTTTTTTGACAGCTGTATCGCAGTGAATGGAGCCCTAAAAGAATGGATTCAATATAAATTAAAACATCCGAAAGTATTTATTATAAATAATTTTAGTTTAAACAATGCTTCCGAAATAAAACAAACGATTTTAAAAGGAAAAAATGAAAAACGAATACTTTGTTTGGCAAATTTAAGACCTCAGAAAGATCATTTGAATTTATTGAAATCGTTTAAAATAATCAATGAAATATATGATGATTGGACACTGCACATCGTAGGCTTGGATTTTAAGGACCATTATTCACAGGAATTAAAGAAGCATATTAAGAAAAATAGAATTGATAATCATGTGTTTTTTTATGGATCATGTCCGGACACCGAGTATATTCTGTCACAAGCAAGTATAGGAGTCTTGAGTTCAGATTCGGAGGGTTTGCCACTCGCCTTAATAGAATATGGGCTCGCCAACTTAGGAGTGGTTGTTACCGATGTGGGTGACTGTTGTGAGCTTATTGAAAATGGAACAAACGGCTTTTTAGTTCAGCCAAAAAATGCAGCGGTTTTAGCCGAAAAATTAATAGCTTTGATAGAAAATAAGGAAATGCGCCTTGAAATGGGTAAGGAATTGCATAACAATGTAATGGAATTGTATTCGAAAGAAAAAGCTATAAACCAATTAATAAGTTTGTACAGATCACTTGACTAAATCGGTATTAAATAATAAGCTCTTATGGGTGGGAATTCACCTAGGTATGGGAATCCTTATTGGAAATGAGCTGTTTTCCAAAGTTTTGGCACTAGGCATTGTTTTTTTTGGAGCCGTATTTATTTATACACGAAAAAATGAAGGTCAGGAAGCTGTACTTTTCAGTGCCTACCTGGTGGGCAGTGAAGTGCTGTTTCGCATGACAGGAGGGGCGGTCTTGCACGAAATGACCAAATACGTGGTGATTGTATTCCTAACCATGGGTTTACTGCTTGAACCCAAAAAACACCATATAAATCCGGTTTACATTCTCTACATTTTGTTCTTATTATTGGGCATAACTTTTTCAGACGTTCCATATCCCGAATCCATTCGCAAGGCGATAGCCTTTAATTTAAGCGGTCCTTTTTTGGTAGGGGTAGCCGCTATGTATTTTTACAACAGAAAGGTGAGTGTGCAACAACTGCTTAACATGTTATTTTTTATAGGTTTACCGGTAGTATGCTTAGTTTCCTTTTTATTCTTCAGAACCCCTTCGCCCCAGGACATGATTTTTGGAGCAGAAGCCAATTTTGAAATGTCAGGAGGCTTTGGACCCAATCAGGTATCGACTATATTAGGTGTAGGTTTTTTTGTAATTGCAGTGCATCTGTTGTCAAAGAAATCATATACAGGTAATACCTACCTCGATTATTTTTTACTGAGCTATGTATTGTACCGGACCTTTCTGACCTTTTCCAGGGGAGGGCTGTATACCGTACTCATCGCCATGGCAGCATTCTTGCTTTTCACCTACCTTAGCAAAAAAAATAAAGGAGAATTTCTAAAACGGTATATAGGTATGCCATTGCTATTGTTGTTGAGTGTTTGGTTGTATACATCGATGATAACCGGAGGAAAATTGGAAAATCGTTTTTTAAATACTACAGAAAAAGGCGAAATTAAGCAAAATATAACCACCGGAAGAGCCGAATTGTTTGAACAGGAATTGGAGGCCTTCTTTGAAAATCCAATTGTAGGAATTGGCGTAGGAAGTGCCAAATACTTCCGATTGGATGAATCGGGTAAGGTAGCCGCTACACATAGCGAAGTAAGCCGTTTGTTAAGTGAGCACGGAATGGTTGGACTGATAATTATTGGATTATTGCTTTTGGTACCAACGATGCACTTTTGGAAACAGTCGTATAAAAGCAAAGCCTTTTTAGCAGCCTTTCTTTTAATCTGGTTTTTAACCATCAACCACTCGGCCATGCGGGTAGCACTTCCGGCATTTTTTTACGGACTGAGCTTGATTAATCTAACCAAAAAAGAGTCTTGAAAAAACTTGTATACATAGGAAATTTTTTAAACAAAGATCAAACCTATCAATCTGCCTCTGATTTGTTAGTAGATTCCTTATGTACACGTGACTATACTATTGAAAAATCATCAAACAAAAGAAATAAAGTAATTCGTATTATAAAAATTACAGTAGCTATATTCAATAACAGAAATACGACCAAAGTATTGCTCATAGATGTGTTCAGTACCTTAAATTTTTATCAGGCACTGTGGGCTAAGGGCTTGGCCAAATGGCTTAAAATACCCCATGTATTGATACTGCATGGTGGTAGTTTACCACATCGGATCAAGCAAAATCAACTACTTAGCAAGTATTTATTTAAAAATGCATCAGCCATAGTTGCTCCTTCATTTTATCTTAAAGAAGCAGTCGAAAAAGAGGGCTATAGAGTGGTATACATCCCAAATATGTTGAACATCATTAATTATCCATTTAAAATGCGCAGTGTGCTCAAACCTCACTTACTGTGGGTTAGGGCCTTTGATAAGACCTATAATCCACAAATGGCCATAGAAGTTTTAATTGAATTGCTTAAAACTTACCCGGAGGCCCGCCTCACTATGGTAGGACCTGATAAGGACGGATCCTTGCAGGCCTGTAAAAAATTGGTAAACAAATACAGTTTAAACGATAGCGTTAGGTTTACAGGAGCACTTACCAAAGCCGATTGGCATTTAGTAGCTCAGCAACACGATATTTTTATCAATACAACCACAGTTGATAATACTCCCGTTAGTGTTATGGAGGCTATGGCTCTGGGACTTCCTGTGGTCTCTACTGAGGTAGGTGGTATTCCCTTTTTACTAGAGGATGGTGTCAATGCGCTCTTGTGTGAATCAGCTAATGCAGTATCGATGGCCAATCAAATAAATAAGTTATTGGAGGATCCGATTCTGGTTCATGATTTGAGTGCCAACGCAAGAAAGAAAGTGGAACAATTTGATATAGAACTTGTTCAAAAAAAGTGGATAGAACTCATTAATAATGTATAAAGTACTCTATTATATAGGACAACAGCTAAGAAATCCTTCGATTAATAAATGGTTGAAGTTTTTAAAAGAATCAGATGGTTGGAGCCGGGAGGATTTGGAAGCACACCAGTGGAATGAATTCAAGAAAATCTGTGACCTGGCCTATCAGTACAGTCCGTTTTACAAAGAATTTTGGGACAAAAGTCATTTTCATCCGGATATGCTGAAATGCTTAGATGATGTTCAGAAAATTCCAATACTGGAAAAAGCACAACTGTTGACAAATGTAGCTAGCATCCACACCAATCGATTTTTTAAGCAAACCTATACGGCTACGACTTCGGGTTCAACGGGCGATTCACTGCAGTTTAAACGCGATGAATCGGCCGACTCTTTTAACAGAGCTGCTATTCAAAGAGGCTACAGTTGGTATCAGGTACATCCCTGGGAATTTAGCGGTTATTTTTGGGGATTTGATTTTAAGGTATGGGAACAATTTAAAACCAGGTTGTTAGACCGCCTACAAAACCGCTACCGCATTTTTTCGTACAACGAACACTCGTTTAAAAAGTTCGTAAAAAAAATTGAAAAAGCCCGCTATTTAAGTGGCTATTCGTCTATGCTTTACGATACCGCCAAACTTATTAATTCACAGCAATTGGAAAAACCCAAGCAGTTAAAATTAGTGGTAGGGACTTCTGAAAAAATTTTTGAGGCGTATCAGGAGGAAGCACTAAAAGCCTATGGCTCCAAAATAATTAGTGAATACGGGGCAACTGAAGCAGGAATTATTGCCTTTGAATGTCCGGAAGGCCATATGCATATTACCATGGAAGGCGTATTGGTGGAAGAAGTTAATAAGGAGATTTTAGTAAGCAATTTAGTGATGCAATCCTTTCCATTAATTCGTTACCGCTTGGGCGATTACGTTAAACTTGCACCCAAAGAGTTTAGCTGCAGCTGCGGTAGAAATCACCGGATAATTGAGGAAGTAACAGGAAGAGTAGGGGCCTTAATACAAGGTAAGGGGCAGCAATATCCTAGTTTGTATTGTTACTATATTTTTAAAAACCTGGCAGCAAAAAGTAAGCTTATCTTAAACTATCAGGCCATTCAAGAAGAAAAAGGTAAATTAAAGTTACTGATAGAGCAAGCTCTAACGGAAGATGAAAAGCTACTGCTACTGAAAGCATGTGAGAATTATTTTAAGAAAGACCTTGAAATTGAAATCATTGATTCGTATCAGGCGGCGAGCAGAAATCAAAAAGTAAATTCATTTATATCGCGTATCAAAAATGAAACCTAAAATATCCATCATAACGGCTTGTTACAATGCTGAAAAGTATATAGCACAAACAATCCTGTCCGTACAAAAGCAAACGGTAAGCGATTGGGAATGGCTTATAGTAGATGATGGATCGACAGATAAATCGGTGGATATTATACAAACATATTGTAATAAAGATCAGCGTATAAAATTAATGATGCAATTTGAAAACCAGGGCCCGGCTGTTTCCAGAAACAAGGCCATAAGCATAGCTCAGGGAAAGTTTATGACCTTTATTGACGCTGATGACCTCTGGTTGCCAAATTTTTTGGAAGAAAATTTAAAACATATTGACAATTCATTTGGTTTTCTTTGTGCCTCTTATGGAATGAAGGATGAACAGTTAAAAACTGATTTAGGAATCCTGCAAGTTCCTAAAAAGGCAAGCTATAGTGATATTTTAAAAACCAATACTATCAGCTGTCTAACGGCTTTTATTGATATCGATACGCTTGGTAAAACCTACATGCCTATAGTTGCCTACAGGCAAGATATGGGTTTATGGCTAAAATACTTAAAAAAAATACCATATGTAGTTGGAATTCAGGAATGTTTGGCCGTCTATAGAATTAGAGAAAACTCACATTCACGGAGTAAGAAGAATTTACTTAAGCACCAATGGTATTTTTACCGTAAAGTGGAGAACTTATCACTTGTAAAGTCGGCTTATTTTTTTACTTTTTGGGTATATTATGGTATAAAAAAGTATTATATTTAGCATTAAGAGAAAGTAATTGTGTACACCACACCCGTCAATAAAAATTTGTATAAATTTCGGTTTATTAAACGCGGTTTGCTGCTGCGGTTTTTTGATGTACTTTTTTCATTAGGAGGAATAGTACTTATTTTTAATTTTACAGATTCAGCATATTTTTCTGTATTTAACCCTCAATCAGTGATTTGGTTGCTAACATTTGTGGTATATTTTTTAATTATCGGGGAGATTTTTGAATTATACCACAGTACTAAAAATGCTGATACCATAATTTTAATTAGAAATATTCTATTAACTACCCTGATTACCATTTTATTATACCTGTTTACACCTAAAATAACCCCTGTTTTACCCTCCAAAAGAATAGAAGTCTTTTTTCTATTTATAGGGATAACATTTCCATTAATCGTTTGGCGTCTCATTCATAATGCGTTATTTTACAGAGATTTGTTCCTTAAAAATATAGTGTTTATAGGAAGTGAGGATGAGATTTTAAAAACCATGAATCTAATAGAAATATTTTCACTAGAACACAAAGTGGTGGTGTATATTTCTAATAAAGAAATAGATTATTTAAAAGAGTGTATTTTTTATCCATACAACAGTATCGAATTAAGTTCGGTGGTTCAAAAACATAAAATCAGAACGATTTTAATCAGTGATTTGTTTGATAAATCCTTTTCTGTTGGTTTCAGTGGTCAATTAATTCAGCTTTTTAAAAAAGGTGTTTCTATTGAATCCTTTCACGAGTTCAATGAAAAATTATCAAAACGGCTAAGTAAAAAACGATTTAATGATACCTTTTACAATTATTTCACTATAAGTAAATACAATCAGGATTCTATATATGTAGGATTTATAAGCGTATTGGACATTCTGATTTCGCTGTTCGGAATTTCTTTGTTAATCATGTTAATTCCAGTAATTATGGTTTTAAATTTATTTTTTAATAAAGGCCCATTGTTTTATTCACAAGATAGAATTGGACATCATGGAGAAGTATTTAAAATTTATAAACTGAGAACCATGAGGGTAGGTGCTGAGCAAGGGAAGGCCTTGTGGGCTTCAAAAAACGATATTAGAGCAACGGCATTTGGACACTTTTTGCGCAAAACAAGGATTGATGAAATGCCACAATTTATTAACATCCTCAAAAGAGAAATGAACATCATAGGACCCAGACCTGAACGTCCTGAGTTTGTAGAAATGCTCGAAGCAGCATTGCCGTATTATGGTATGCGACATGTTATAAAGCCCGGCTTAACCGGTTGGGCTCAAGTAGAATATCCGTATGCCAATTCAATACCGGATCAGGAGATGAAGTTGCGTTACGATTTATACTATATCAAAGAACGAACGCCTTTACTCGATTTTAAAATCATTTTGAAAACAATTAATACCGTATTGTTTTATAAAGGTTATTAATTACACTACAACTTTTCGCTTTTTAAACAGTACCGATAATAGCAGTAATACTGCAGTAAAAATTGCGATGCGTGCAATATAATCACCTTGTTGGGTATAATAGGTAATGCTTTTGTTTAAGTGAATTTGGTTTTTTAATACGCCTTTTGTTTCGTATGCCAACGATTGCACTACATCCCCTTTTTGATTGATAAAAGCCGAAATACCGGTATTGGCTGATCGGGCAACATCCCTGCGCGTTTCAATAGCTCTTAAAGAAGCAAAACTGAGGTGTTGTTGATGTCCCTGGCTGTTGCTCCACCATCCATCGTTGGTAATAATGGCTAAAAAATCAGCGCCTTTATGAACGTATTGAGTTACATATTCGCCATAAACCGATTCGTAGCAAATAATTGGTGCGGCTTTTACGGTTGGTTTGTTAGACGATAGAAAAACATCGCGTTCTGGCTGTGTAGTGAGCGTTGCTACAGATCCTCCTAAATTAATCATCACATTGCCCAGCAGTGGTTCAACAATGCTTCGGTAGGGGATGTGTTCAACACCTACCACTAATTTTGATTTGTGATAAACAGGTACATAATTGTATTTATCAATTAAAAAAGCAGAATTATAGCTATTGTACCAAACATTTTTAGGTTTATAGTAATTGGACGTAGGAAGTCGTTTAAAAGTAGCCTCCTGTATGGAGTAAAAACTGATGCCTCCTAAAAAATGAGCTTGAGGATTTTTTAATATAAAATCTTTAATAATAAAATATTCACCACTAAAATTAAAATCTTCAATGGCAGTTGCATTGGCAATAGAGGTTTCGGGCGCAACTACAAATGTAACTGTGCTGTCTATAGCTGTAGCGGCTAACTGAACTAAATCTGAAGCACTTTCAGCATTGGTTTTATGGTATTTTTCACTGTATGGGTCTACATTGGGCTGTAAGACTATGACATTTGCCGTATCTCCTTGTATGGTATAATTGGTATACACATAAAGCGATGAAGCAACTCCAATTACAACCAATGAAACATATACCAGAACATTTTTAATAAGTTGTTTTAAATGTTGGTTCTTTTGATAGCGTACCAGCGCAGCAAACAATCCGGCATTTACGATCCAAACCCATAAGGTGCCTCCAAAGATTCCGGTATATTCGTACCATTGTACCCATTTATAATAACTGCCAAAACCATTTCCAAGATTTAGCCAAGGCCATGAAAAATCCCAATTTTGATGAAATTTTTCAAAAGCTATCCATATACTGATTAAAAAGAATAAGCTTACTTTTTGACTGGCTTTTCGAGCCATGAAATGATACCCTATAAACACCAGCGTCATTAAGAGTGAATTTACAAGCAATGCAAAAAACATCCCAAAAGGTGTTGCATACCAGATCCACCAGGTAGTTATCGCGTTCCAAATTAAAAATGACAAATAACTATAAGCAAATACCTTTAACAATTTTTTTTCAGAATTATGTATACGAATTTGATATTCCATCCATAACAGTGGTACAAAACCTATAAAAAGAAATAAGGGATTTCCATAAGTTGGCCAGCCAATAGCTAATAATAAACCTGTACAAACGGATAAAAACAGGTAATTGTTTGTTAGTGCTTGTAGATTGATATTCATAAAGGATAGTAAATTTTATTTAAAGTAACTGAAATCTATGGTGAGTGAAAAAACATTGGAATACAATGCGTTACCAATACTGGCAATATTGGTCAAAGCGTAGTCTAGTTGTATGCCTTCGTATCGAAATCCAATACCAAAATTAGGTTGAAAAGAAACAGATGTACTCGAGTCAAGAACCTGTTCTTTTTGTATATTGTTGATGCCGCCTCTGACAAAAACCATGTCTAAATAATTAAATTGAAAACCAAAAGCAGGATCAATGCTCATTAAATTACTGGCCAGTATGTCGTTGGTTTTGGTAAAACGAATGTTTAAATCAAGCTCGGTTAATAGATTAAAATCACGGTTAAATTCAAAAGTACGGGCAATTCCCAACTGCGCTTTAGGAAGTGTAATTTCTACAGTTTCTGGTGTTTCCTGATTTTGATTGGGGATGGCTTGTTGAATTTTAGCCAGTTCATCTGCATCAATATTCCATGCATTATAGGTGGTAGTAATATCCCTAAGCATCAGTCCGTATTTCCAGTTGTTGTGCTGGTATTGAAAACCTATATCAAATCCTACACCCCATGAAGAGGCAACATCACCAACAATACGTCTAACAATTTTACTGTTGACTCCAAATTTTAACTCATTAAATACAAGCTGTTTAGCATAAGCGATATTTAAAGCATAATCAGCAGTAGAAAACAGCTTAATGCGATTGTAATCAATATTACCCTGACTGTCAATAAGTTCGGTGGTGTTTAAAATATCATCTACCCCAAACCGAATTAAAGACAAACCTATAGCGCTGTTATCATCCAATGAAAAAGCATAGGCCGCATAATCGTACTTGGCAATTCCGGCAAAATACTCGGCATGCATCAGCCCGCCTTGATGGGATTCGATATTTAATAATCCGGCTGGATTCCAATAGCCCGCATGAACGTTATCTGAAGTAGCAACTACTGCCTTTCCCATACCAAATGCAGCACCATCTACACCAATCGATAAAAATTCATTGGCGTATTTTCGCGCTTTCTGTGCCATTAGAACATGCGAAACTAATAATATGATGAGTAAAAAGCGTTTCACTTTTTTAAAAGTTTAAGCAAATATCATATTATTATTTTTAATTTATAGGCATAGGAATTAGAATTTATGCTTTAAACGATTATTTTAAAGCAAAGAAACATGCAACTTTCAAATGTTAAACGCGAATTTTTAAAGTTTCTTACTTATTTTTACAAAAAATAAAAATCATGTTTATAAAACGTCAAATACCTAATTTATTTACATTTTTAAATTTAAGTGCCGGTTTGATAGGTATTTTATTTGCATTGGAAAATCTGTTGGTGCCCGCTGCCTTTATGGTGATGTTGGGTATTTTTTTTGATTTCTTCGATGGTTTTTTTGCAAGGATATTAAAAGTATCGAGCGAACTTGGCAAACAACTGGATTCGTTTGCAGATTTAGTAACCAGCGGGGTTGTTCCGGGATTAATCATTTTTCAGCTGTTAAAAGCTACTACCGTTAGTTGGAGTGGTACTGATGTGATAAGCATGTTGCAAGGTGGAAATTATTTGCCGTTTATTGGTTTTATAATTCCATTAGCATCTGCATACAGATTGGCAAATTTTAACATAGACGAACGCCAATCAACTTCTTTTATTGGATTGCCTACTCCGGCCAATGCATTGTTAATTAGTTCAATTCCGTTAATTATAGCCTATAGTCAAGAAAGCGAAATGGTTAGTTTTATACAGCAAACCTATGTTTTAGTTGCTGTAACGATAGTTGGAGCAAGTTTATTAAATGCAGAAATTCCGTTGTTTGCACTAAAATTTAAAAGTTACGGATTTAAAGAAAATGCATTAAAATATATTTTCTTAGTATTGATAGTGCTATTGGTTAGTTGGTTGCAGTTTGTAGCAATACCACTGATTATTTTATTGTATGTGCTGTTGTCTGTTGTAGAAAATGCGTTGAAGAAATCTTAAAAGCGTTTCTTTTTAAGTTCAAAATCTTTGCCCAAATACACTTTGCGTACAATTTCATCAGCAGCTAATTCAGCTGGTGTTCCTTCTTTTAGAATAGATCCTTCAAACATTAAATAAGTTCGGTCTGTAATTGCCAAGGTTTCTTGTACATTGTGATCGGTAATTAAGATTCCAATGTTTCTATCTTTTAAATGTGCTACAATTTGTTGAATGTCTTCAACAGCAATGGGATCTACCCCTGCAAAAGGTTCATCTAATAAGATAAATTTAGGATCGGAGGCCAATGCACGGGCTATCTCAGTTCTTCTGCGCTCGCCGCCCGATAATAAATCGCCTCGGTTTTTGCGAACGTGGCCCAATCCAAATTCTGAGATAAGCGATTCTAATTTTTCTTTTTGTTCAGCTTCTGTTTTATAGTTAAATTGAAGTACGGATAAAATATTTTCTTCCACTGTCATTTTTCTAAAAACTGAGGCTTCCTGAGCCAAATATCCAACGCCCTTTTGAGCGCGTTTGTACATCGGATCGGTAGTTATTTCTTCATCATCCAAATAAATATGACCATCATTGGGTTGTATCATGCCAACAATCATGTAAAATGAGGTAGTTTTTCCGGCACCATTAGGGCCTAACAACCCTACAATTTCGCCTTGTTCTACCTGTAACGAGATGCCTTTAACAACTAACCTGCTTCCGTATTTCTTCTGTATGTTATCTGCGCGTAGTATCATAGCTTGTTTATGATTGATTTGATTCAAGGGCCTCCCAAAATTCGTAAGCTCTTCTTAAATGAGGTATTACTATAGATCCACCTACCAAGGTTGCTATGGACATGGTTTCTAACATTTCTTCACGCGTAACGCCTTCTTTGTAACAGGTTTCTAAATGATATTTAATACAATCATCGCAACGCAATACAGCAGAAGCAACTAATCCCAACAATTCTTTCGTTTTAACATCCAAATGTCCTTTTTGATAGGCATTGGTATCGATGTTAAACAATCGTTTTATGACTAAATTATCATTGGCCAGCAACTTATCGTTCATTTTTTGACGATACGTATTAAATTCTTCTACCGGATTACTCATGGGTATTTTCGTTTTTTAATTTGTTTTTATATACGATTACGGAAATTAAGATGCTTATTTCATACAGCAATAGAATTGGAATAGCAACTATAATCTGACTTACAACATCGGGTGGCGTAATTATAGCCGCTAAGATTAACACCAAAACCAACGAATGCTTTCTGTAGGTTCTTAAAAATGTTGGATTTACAACACCCAATTTAGTTAAAAAATATACAATGATGGGCAATTCAAAAATTACTCCTGAAACCAATACAGATGTGCGCAATAAACTCATGTACGAATCAATATCAATATTACTCAGTACTTGGTCTGAAACGCGATACGCTCCTAAAAAATTAACTGATAGCGGTGTAATTACATAATATCCAAATAAAATTCCAACAAAAAATAAGAAGGAAGATATGATTACAAAACTTGCAGCGTATTTTTTTTCTTGCTCGTATAAAGCCGGACTAATAAACTTCCAAAGTTGATACAATACATAAGGAAACGCTATTATAAATCCCGAAATTATGGAGGTCCACATATGGGCATTGAATTGCCCACTCATGGTTCTGCTTTGAACAACAAACGGTATTTCTTCAATACACAAACCTTCGCCACCAAAGTATTTGGATATATTGCAAAAGAAACGATACGTAATAAAATTTGGATCTTTAGGTCCAAAAATTATAACATCAAAAATAAAGTTTTTAAAGAAAAAAGCTACAGCTGCAACAGCTACAACTGCTATTGAAATTTTAAACAAGCGTTGTCTTAGTTCATCAAGATGTCCTAAAAAAGACATTTCTTTAGTACTTTCTTCCATTAAAATATTCCTTCTTTTATGATATCGTGTAAATGTACTACTCCGGCGTATTTGCCATTTTCGGTTATTAATATTTGTGAAATATTATAGGTTTCCATAGTGTCTAAAGCTTCAATTGCCATGGCATCAATATCAATAGTTTTTGGCTTTTTACTCATTATATCCTGAGCAGTAATTCTTAGAAAATCATCGCAATTGCTTAACATTCTTCGGATGTCACCATCAGTAATAATTCCAATAATGTTGTTTTGGTCTAAAACGGCTGTAGCTCCCAATCGTTTTTGACTGATTTCAACGATTACATCTTTGATATTTGTTGTTGGTAGTACTTGAGGTATTTGGTTTTTAGCAACTAAATCGCGCACCCTCAAGTAAAGTTTTTTACCAAGTGCACCCCCCGGGTGGTATTTGGCAAAATCACTGCTTGAAAATCCGTTGAGTTCTTGTAAACAAACAGCCAGTGCATCGCCTAAAACCAACTGAGCAGTAGTAGAACTGGTTGGTGCCAAATTATTCGGACAGGCTTCTTTTTCAACAAATGCATTGAGTGTAAAATCGGCATTTTTACCTAAATACGAATCAATATTTCCAGTAATAGCAATAATTTTATTGCCGTAATTTTTAATTAGTGGAATTAACACTTTAATTTCTGGAGTATTACCACTTTTAGATAAACAAATAACTACATCATCTTGCTGAATATTACCCAAATCTCCATGAATAGCATCGGCTGCATGCATAAATACTGCAGGAGTTCCGGTAGAGTTAAAAGTGGCTACAATTTTTGTAGCTATATTGGCACTTTTCCCAATTCCAGTAACAATTACGCGTCCTTTTGCATGGTATATATACTCAACAGCATCTTGAAAGGTGCTATCAATAAAATTACATAAATTACCAATGGCATCGCTCTCAAGTTTTATGGTTTGCTTGGCAATGGCTATAATACTATCTTTGTTTTTCAAAATTGTTGTATTAAAAGAAATATTTTTTATAAATTTAGTACAAAAGTATCCAATTTAGATTAATTATAACAATGGACAAAAAAGAAATTGATGTTAGGAAGGAATTAAAAAGATATTTTGGTTTCGATCAATTTAAAGGATTACAAGAAGAAGTTGTAACGAGTATAATAGATAATAAGAATGCTTTTGTAATAATGCCAACCGGAGCAGGTAAATCTTTATGCTACCAATTACCTGCCTTAATTAAGGATGGAACAGCTATTGTAATTTCTCCTTTAATTGCACTTATGAAAAATCAGGTAGATGCCATTAGAGGTATTTCTTCCAAAAAAGGAATTGCACACGTACTTAATTCATCTTTGACAAAAACTGAAGTAAATCAAGTAAAAAAAGATATTGAAGACGGTATAACTAAATTGCTTTATGTTGCTCCTGAATCCTTAATTAAGGAAGATTATGTCGATTTTCTGCAAGATCAAAACATTTCTTTTGTTGCCATTGATGAAGCGCATTGTATTTCAGAATGGGGTCATGATTTTAGGCCTGAGTATAGAAATTTAAAAAATATAATCAGTAAAATACAAAACGTTCCTATTGTGGCTTTAACGGCTACTGCAACGGAAAAAGTTCAGGAAGATATTCTAAAGAACTTAGGAATAGTGGATGCAGTTAAATATAAAGCCTCATTTAACAGGCCAAATTTGTTTTACGATGTTCGGCCAAAAACAGCCAATGTAAACAGTGATATCATCCGATTTGTAAAACAATACGAAGGTAAATCGGGGATTATTTATTGCTTAAGCCGAAAAAAAGTTGAAGAAATAGCCCAGGTCTTACAGGTTAATGGTATAAAATCAGTTCCGTATCACGCAGGATTAGATCCTAAAACCAGAAGCAAACATCAGGACATGTTTTTGATGGAAGATGTAGATGTAGTGGTAGCTACCATAGCTTTTGGAATGGGTATTGACAAGCCCGATGTGCGTTTTGTAATCCATCACGACATTCCTAAAAGTTTGGAAAGTTATTACCAGGAAACCGGTAGAGCTGGACGCGATGGAGGAGAAGGCTACTGTTTGGCGTATTATTCGTACAAAGACATCGAAAAATTAGAGAAATTTATGTCGGGCAAACCAGTTTCAGAACAGGAAATAGGAAATGCTTTACTACAAGAAGTAATTGGGTATGCAGAAACCTCCATCAGTCGCAGAAAATACTTATTACATTATTTTGGAGAAGAATTTGATGAGGTAAATGGCTTAGGTGCCAATATGGATGATAATGTGCGCAATCCTAAACATAAAATTGAGGCTAAAGATGAAGTTAAATTATTGCTGGAAGTTATCGTTGAAACCAATCAAAAATACAAACTCAAAGAAATAGTAAATACCCTTATTGGAAAAGTAAATGCGCTTTTAAAATCGCATAAAACAGAAACACATCCGTTGTTTGGTAAGGGTAAATACAAAGATGATAAGTTTTGGACAGCCTTGGTTCGTCAAGTGCTTGTTGAGCGACTCATTAAAAAAGAAATTGAGCAATACGGAGTGTTAAAAATAACCGATACCGGATTGGCATTTATTAAAAACCCCACATCATTTATGATGTCTGAAGACCATACGTATGAAGAAGGTGATGACGTTATGGTAGCCAGTACCAAACAGGCGGCGGTTATTGATGAATTGCTGATGAAAATGTTAAAGGATTTACAGAAAAGTGTTGCTAAAAAATTGGGAGTTCCGCCTTATGCCGTATTTCAAGAAGTTTCTTTAGAAGATATGGCACTTAAATATCCCATAACCATTGATGAATTGAAAAATGTACATGGTGTAGGTGAAGGAAAAGCTAAAAAATATGGAAAACCATTTATTGAATTGATTGCCAATTATGTTGAAGAACACGATATTTTAAGACCTGATGATTTTGTAGTGAAAAGTACTGGTGAAAATTCGGGATTAAAGTTATACATTATTCAAAATACCGATCGAAAAATACCTTTGCAAGATATTGCAAAGTCTAAAGGATTAACATTTAGTGAATTGGTTGATGAGTTGCAGCAAATTGTGTATATGGGAACCAAAATAAATATTGATTATTGCATCGATGAGTTGTTGGATGAAGAGCAGCAAGAAGAAATATTTAACTATTATATGGAAGCTGAATCAGACCGTATACAGGATGCCTTGGATGAATTTGGAGGTGATTATGATGAACTCGAACTGCGATTAATGCGTATTAAATTTATAAGTAAAGTAGCCAATTAATTTAGTGAGAAAATAAAATTGCTAAGGCAAATCCAACCAAAATACTTATAAACTTGGTCAGGTTAAACTTGTGATCTTTAGAACTTTCAAAGATTATAGTTGTTGAAATATGCAATAAAACTCCAATTACTACAGCTGTAATAGCTGTTTTATATTCAATGATAATAGGAATATAAGCCCCTAAAAAATTTCCTAAAGGCGACATACAAGCAAAAGCTGTTAAAAACAACAAGGCATAACTTTTTGGCATGGACGATGCAACAAAAAAGGTTCCTAATATGATAGATATAGGTATGTTATGTACTACAATTCCTATTAATAAATGATTGCTTTCTAAATGCGATAAAGGCAATCCTTCAATAAAAGCATGGATACTTAAACTGATAAACAAAACCCCTGGAAAATGCTTTTCTTGGTGTAAGTGTACATGTCCGTGATCGGCTCCTTTTGAAAAAAAATCCAATACTATTTGAATAACAAGACCTAGAATTATAAAGACTCCAACTTTTTGATGTTGTGAATCATGAAATACTTCAGGCATCAATTCAAGTATTATGATGCCCAATAAATAAGCACCACTAAATGAAAGTAACAATTGCGAAAGTTTTAGTCTTGGTTTGGCAATTAAAACAATAACCATCCCAATTATAACTGATAGAAACAAAATTAAATTACTCATCGTACAACTAAAATTAAACGGTCTGACGTTTTTTTATCAAATTTTTCTAAATTATAATTACCAAAAGTATGGTATAAATCAAATCCAACTAATTCTAAATACTTTTTAATTTTTTCAAAATTTATACATTTTACCTTTTCATAAAACTTAGAAATAGATCCCTTATCATTAATTGTAATTTCTTTAACAATAAATCCTTCTTGTATTTTTTTAGTAATGTTAAACTCAATACCATCAATAATTTTAGTTTCTTTTAAAACTAACTGATGTATTGCTTTTTCGATATTGATAAAATCAATAACTGCAAAACAACCCGGTTTTAAAGCTTTTTTAAAATTTGATAATACTAGTAAATCTTCTTCATCAGTATTAAAATAACCAAAGCTGGTAAACAAATTTAAAATAGCATCGTATTTTTGATTTAGTGGATTTCGCATATCATGCACATCAAAATGCAAAAAATCTGACTCATAATTTTTAGCTTCGGCTATACTGTTTTTAGACAAATCAAGTCCGGTAACTTTATACCCAAGTTCTGATAAATACTTAGCGTGCCTTCCTTTTCCACAAGGTAAATCAATAATTGATGCTCCTTTAGGAATTTTTAAAAAAGCAGTTAAATTGTTCATGAAAAACTGAGCTTCTGAGTTATTTCTGTGTTTGTATAGTATGTGATAATAAGGCGAATCGAACCAAGACACAAACCAATCTGTAGAAATACTCATAGGATAAAATTTTTACAAAAGTACATATTTTTAAAATGGAACAATACGTAAATCAAGCTAAATAAATTCGTTACTTTTGTAGAAAATGATGAAATAGATGGATGTAAATTATACCATGTTGGCAACCACTTCATTTGGTTTAGAAAAAGTGTTGGCTGATGAGTTGCAAAATTTAGGAGCTCAACATATAGTAGAAGGTGTTAGAAATGTGTCGTTTAGAGGCGATGATGGTTTTATGTATAAAGCCAATTTAGCCTTGCGCACTGCGATTAGAATATTGAAACCGCTTCAAACATTTAAAGTAGCAACTGAAGCTGATTTAGTAAAAGCTATTCAGAAAATTGAGTGGGAAAAATATCTTAAAGTAGAAGGAACTTTTGCGATAAATGCTGTGGTTAACTCTAAATATTTTACAACCAATTCACATTACATAGCGTTAAAAAGCAAAGATGCGGTGGCAGATTATTATCGGCATAAATACCATCGCAGGCCCAATGTTGATGTAAAAAACCCCGATTTAAAAATACATATTCATATACAACACCATCAGTTAACAGTATCGTTAGATACTTCGGGCGATTCGCTGCATAAGCGTGGGTACAGAACGGCAACCAATATTGCTCCTATCAATGAAGTTTTGGCAGCAGGAATGGTGTTGTTATCTGGTTATAACGGAAGCAGTCATTTTATTGATCCAATGTGTGGTTCAGGAACTATTTTAATAGAAGCTGCCATGATAGCACATAACATACCTGCCAATATCAACAGAAAAGGATTTGCTTTTGAAAAATGGGCAGATTTTGATCAGAATTTATTTGATGTAATTAAGAATTCACTCTTAAAGAAAGTAAGGAATACTTCCTTTAAAATAATTGGCTATGACAAAGCGCCTTCTGCTGTTCAAAAAGCAAAAGACAACATTGAAAACGCTAATTTGGAATCGTTTATAACCATAGAGCAATGCAACTTTTTTGAAACTGAAAAACCAGTTGAAGGTCCTACAACCATTATGTTTAATCCGCCCTATGGAGAACGATTGCAAATTGAAACGGCTCCTTTTTATAAAAAAATTGGAGATACCTTGAAAAATAGTTATCCAGACACCACTGTTTGGTTTATTACTTCTGATTTGGAAGGGTTAAAACATGTTGGATTGCGAACTTCAAAAAGAATACCGTTAAAAAATGGCGATTTAGATTGTAAGTTTGTACGGTACGATATGTACGCAGGTTCTAAAAAACTATCAAATTAAATAACAAGCGCTTTAATAACGGTTAACTATGTTTTATATCGATGTAATTTTACCCTTAGCAATTAAAAATACATATACTTATCTCATTGATGAACAGCAATATACTAAGATAAAACCCGGAATTAGAGTGGCGGTTGAATTTGGCTCAAAAAAGATATACTCTGCACTAGTATATAAACTTCACCAAGTTAAACCCAAGAATTATAATCCTAAACCCATACACCATATTTTAGATGATTTTCCTTTGGTAACAGCCATCCAACTTAAGCATTGGGAATGGATTGCAGAGTATTATATGTGTACCCTAGGAGAGGTTTATAAAGCTGCAATTCCTTCTTCATTGCTGTTACAAAGCGAAACTATTGTTTTAAAAAATTCTAATTTTAATGCGGATGAAGAACTAAATTCTGATGAGTTTTTAATTATCGAAGCGTTAGAATATAACAAGCAACTTCCAATAGATGTTATTTCAACACTAATTGATCGAAAAAATGTGTTGCCCGTACTTTCTAAATTGATTGCCAAAAACGCTATTTCACTGCGTGAAGAAATTAATGAAGTGTATAAACCAAAATTAGAAAAATACCTTCAATTACACCCTAAATGGCAGCAAGAAGCCAAACTTGAAGAGGTTTTTAGTTTGGTTCAACGGGCTAACAAACAATATGAAGTATTATTGAAATTTTTTTCTTTACAAGCAGAAACTAAAAAGAACTTAAAATTTAAACAATTAACATTGTATGCAAATTGTTCATCATCTTTAATTAACACCATGGTTGATAAAGAGATTTTTGAAGTTTATTACTTGCAGGTAGACAGAATTAATTTTGCAGATGATACTGTAAAAACTAAAGAACTCTCAGATATACAATCTGTTGCTTTGTCAGAAATAAAAAATATTTTTAATAATAAGGATGTTGTATTGCTTAAAGGAGTTACAGGTAGTGGTAAAACAGAATTATATGTTAAATTGATTGATGAACAATTAAAGCTTGGTAAACAAGTGTTGTATTTGCTCCCGGAAATTGCCTTAACAACACAAATTATTTTACGCTTAAAAAAATACTTTGGTAATAGTATCGCTGTTTATCATTCAAAATACTCGTTAAATGAACGTGTTGAAGTATGGAATAATGTATTGAATAACAGTGAAAGAGCCCGATTAATTATTGGAGTACGCTCGTCTGTATTACTACCATTTCAGCAGTTAGGATTGATTATTGTTGATGAAGAACATGAACCATCATATAAGCAACACGAGCCTGCACCGCGCTATCATGCCAGAGACGCAGCAATAATTCTTGCATCCTATTATAAAGCTAATGTGTTGCTCGGGACTGCTACACCATCTGTTGAAAGTTATTATAATGTTCAGCAAAAAAAATATCAATTAGTAACGCTTGATAACAGATATGGAGCTGTATTAATGCCCAACATAAAGTTGATTGATTTAAAGGAAGCTTATCGCAAAAAGAAAATGAAAGGTCATTTTTCCAATCAATTAATAAATGCAATCCAAAATGTGCTGGAAAATAAGGAACAAGTGATTTTGTTTCAAAATAGAAGGGGATTTTCACCTGTAATTGCTTGTAAAACCTGTGGAGTAACTCCGCAATGTGTGCAATGCGATGTAAGTTTAACTTACCATAAACTATCGGATGAATTAAAATGTCATTATTGTGATTATACGCAAAAACAAACTTCAACCTGTGTAGCATGTGGAAGCTCTGAAATCGCCTATTTAGGCTTAGGAACCGAGCAAGTTGAAAATGAAATACAAGAATTGTTTCCAAAAGCATCGGTTGCACGTATGGATTTTGATACCACCAAAGGAAAATACAGTTACGAAAAATTATTAGAGCAGTTTCAAAACCATGAAATTGATATATTGGTAGGAACTCAAATGCTTTCCAAGGGCTTGGATTTTAGTAATGTAAGTTTGGTAGGGGTCTTAAACGCCGATAATTTGCTAAATTTCCCTGATTATAGAGCACATGAACGAAGTTTTCAGTTATTGGCTCAAGTAGCAGGTAGATCGGGTAGGACCAAACAAGGAAATGTCTTAATTCAAACCTACGCTATTAATCATCCAATCATACACCAAGTACTTCTGAACGATTATGAGGCAATGTGTGAAGAACAAATTAAAGAACGTCAATTATTTAAATACCCTCCCTTTTACAAAATAATTGAAATTACACTAAAACACAAAAATAAAATTACTTTAGAACAGGGAGCAATTTGGTTTGGAACTGCATTAAAAAATGCTTTTGGTGCTAATGTTTTAGGTCCGTCCAGTCCGATAATTGCTAAAATCAGAAATAAGTACATTAAAGTAATTTTATTAAAAATTCCTACAGATCAATCGCTTAAAAAAACAAAAATAGCTGTTAATCAGTTGCAAACAGCATTTCAAAGCATTTCAAATTACAGATCTATACAACTAATTTTAGATGTTGATCCGTATTAAAAAATCGACAAAAACTACATTTGTTAATCCACAATAAAGTAGTATATTTGCACCCACAAATAATAAACATAAAATATTAACTATGAATCGTTACGAAACTGTTTTCATTTTGAATCCCGTTTTATCTGAAACTCAGGTAAAGGAAACAGTACAGAAGTTCGAAGACTTTCTTGTTTCAAAAGGTGCCGAAATGATATCAAAAGAGGATTGGGGACTAAAAAAATTAGCCTATCCAATCCAAAAGAAAAAAAGTGGTTTTTATCACTTATTTGAATTTGCTGCACCGGCAGAAGCAATTGCTCCGTTTGAACTAGAGTTTAGAAGAGATGACAGCATTATGCGTTATTTAACTGTATCCTTAGATAAATACGCAATTGCATGGGCTGAGAAAAGAAGAGAAAGAAACAAAACCTCTAAAAACTAAGAACTATGTCATTAGAACAACAATCAAAAGGAGGAAATAAAGGAGATGTTAGATATCTTACTCCATTAGACATTGAAACCAAAACAGTAAAAAAATACTGTCGTTTTAAAAAGAATGGTATTAAATATATCGATTATAAAGATGCCGATTTCTTATTGTATTTAGTAAACGAGCAAGGTAAAATTTTACCAAGACGTTTAACTGGTACTTCATTGAAATACCAAAGAAAAGTAGCTCAAGCAATCAAAAGAGCACGTCATTTAGCTTTAATGCCATTTGTTGGTGATTTATTAAAATAAAAAAGTAGATAGATTATGGAACTGATATTAAAGAAAGACGTAGAAAATTTAGGATATAAAGACGATGTAGTATCTGTAAAAAACGGATACGGTCGTAATTACCTTATACCACAAGGATTAGCTATATTAGCAACAGTATCTGCAAAAAAGCAATTAGCAGAAACATTAAAGCAACGTGCTTATAAAGAAGCAAAAGTTGTAGCAGATGCAACTAAAATAGCTGAAGCAGTAAAAGCTTTAGAAATTAAAATTGAAGCTAAAACAGCTGATGGATCAAAATTATTTGGTTCAGTTAGCAGCATAGATATTGCTGCTAAAATTGAAGAAGCTGGAATAGCAATAGAAAAATCAAGCATCAATGTTGTTGGTGGAACAGTAAAAAGAATTGGTAAATATGTAGCAAAAGTACGTCTTCACAGAGAAGTTGTATTTGAGTTGCCATTTGAGATTGTCGCAGAGAAACAATAATGTTAATAAGATGTTAAAAAATAAAAAAGCCCGCCTTCAAAAAGGGGGCTTTTTATCTTTAATTTTGTGTGAAATCAAAAAAATAACCATTAACTAATAATTTTTACTATGAAACAAAAATTAATTTATTTTATTGTGATGCTAATGATTTCAATAGGTTCATATGCACAAGTTACTACTGCTCAGATTAATGGAGTAATAGTTGACGATGCTGAAAATGGACTTTTTGGAGCTAATATTACTGCTACACACGTCCCTACAAGTTCTGTTTACGGAACTAATACCTTAGATAACGGTAGGTTTAACTTGCCTAACTTACGTATTGGTGGCCCGTACACAATTACTGTTAGTTATGTTGGATTTGAGTCCCAAACGATGGAAAATGTTTATTTAAAAGTTGGTGACAAACTAAAATTAAACTTTTCGTTAAAAGAAGCATCTACCCAATTGGCAGCAGTAGAAATTACAGCTACTGCAGGTGGGTTGTTCCAAAGTGATAGAACTGGTGCTTCAACAAACATCAGCAAAAAACAAATCTCTACCATGCCTACAATTTCAAGATCAACGGCAGATTTAACCAGACTTACCCCTTCTTCGGATGGACAATCGTTTGGAGGAAGAAACAATCAAATGAATAATTTTACATTAGATGGTTCTATTTTTAACAATCCATTCGGATTGGACGCTGCTACACCTGGTGGACAAACGAATGCACAGCCGGTATCGTTGGATGCTATCGACCAAATACAAGTAGATATCGCTCCTTATGATGTAACTAAGGCTGGATTTACAGGCGCTTCTGTAAATGCTGTTACCAAATCTGGTACCAATGAATTTCATGGAACCGTTTTTGGATTTTATAGAAATCAAGATTTAACTGGTAATAAAGTTAAAGGCGAAGATGTTTTTAGAGCTGATTTAAAACATTTACAAGCCGGGTTTAGTATAGGAGGTCCAATTATTAAAGACAAACTTTTCTTTTTTGCCAATGCAGAAATGGAAGACAGGTCAGATTTGGGATCTAACTTCATCGCTAAAAGAGCAGGAGTAAGCGGAGATCGCGTATCGCGAGTTGAAGTTGCTGATTTGGATTTGGTTTCTCAAACTTTAAAAAGCAGATTTAATTATGAAACCGGACCTTACGAAAACTATTTACACGATCAGGAAAACATTAAAGCAATTGTTAAGCTAGATTGGAACATCAATGATGTACATACCTTATCAGCAACCTATAACTTTTTAGATGCCTCTTTAGGAAAACCTGCGCATCCTGAAGCTATTGGAAGAAGAGGACCAGACCAAACTACGTTACAATTCTTTAATTCAGGATATACCATCAACAACGTATTAAATTCAGGAATAATAGAATTAAAATCAAACTTCAGCAACAAATATTCAAACAACTTGCAAGCAGGTATAACAGTTTTTGCTGATTCTAGAGATCCGTTTTCTGAGCCATTCCCTGTGTTAAATATTAATAAAGACGGTAGCCGTTATATTGTTGCAGGTCACGAACCTTTTTCAATTCATAACGTATTGGATCAAAAAGTATATCAAGTAACCAATAACTTTAATATTTACAGTGGAAACCATACCTATACCATAGGTACTTCATTTGAAAAATTTGAATTTGGAAACTCGTTTAACTTAGGTGTTAATGAACCATTTGGTGTAAATTATCCTGGAGGAACTTTCGGTCCTGGATTTAACAGTGTTGCCGATTTTGTAAGTTTTGTAAATTCTGGTGCCATGGATCCTGTTGTAGCTCATGCTAAAAATTTAGCAACTGATCCAGCTAATTTTCCGTTCTCCTATACCAATGTTGGCCAGTGGGCAGTGTATGTACAAGACGAATGGGCTGTTAATGATAAATTTACCTTAACATATGGTTTAAGATTAGACAAACCATTGTATTTTGATACTGCAGAACAAGCAAAAATAGTTCAAGATCGTTCATTTGATTATGATCCTACAATTACCTATTATGATGAAAACGGTAAGGGCTTAACCTTTGACCATGCGCATTTACCAAGTGAAACTCCACTTTTTTCACCAAGAATTGGATTTAATTACGATATGAAAGGTGATAAAACAGAACAACTTAGAGGAGGTTCTGGTTTATTTTCGGGTCGTTTTCCATTTGTATGGATAGGAAACCAAGTATCAAGTCCTAACTGGTGGTTCTATCAAATGACCGCTTATAACTTTAAATTCCCACAAGTATGGAGAACAAACTTAGGATATGACCGCAAGTTTGATAATGGATGGTCAACCAGTTTTGATGCTGTATATACCAAAGATATCAATGCTATGATGGTTAGAAACTATGGTTTAAACAAACCAACTGCTACTTTACAAGGAGCTGTTGATAACAGACCTGTATACAGTGTGGCTACCGACAGAGCTTTAGTGTTTGGTTCTGTACCTGTTGATGCATTTGTTTTTACAAATAATGACAAAGGTTATTCTTTCAATACCTCATTCCAAGTATTTAAAACTTGGAACAATAATGCATCAGCAAGTATTGCTTATGATTACTTAGTTTCTAAAGATGCAAGTTCAATTCCTGCTGAAATTTCATCAGATGCATTTGCACGTAATCCAGCATTTGGCAATGTAAATCAAGCAGTTGAATCACATTCACGATTTGGACATAATCACCGTTTTGTAGGATCATTTAACAAACGATTTGATTATGGAAGTGGGAAATATGCAACATCGATTGGAATGTTTATGGAGTATGTTAAAGGTGGACGTTATAGTTATACCTATTCTGGTGATGTTAATGGAGATGGTTCAGGTCAAAATGACTTAATTCACATTCCAACTGCTAACCAAATAAATGCCATGGTATTTAGTGGAACACAAGCAGAACAAAATGCACAACGTCAGGCTTTAGAAGCATTTATTCAACAAGATGATTATTTAAGAGGCCGTCGTGGTGGTTATGCAGAAAAGTATGCTACAACCTTACCTTGGTATTCTAATTGGGATATGAAAATTTTACAAGATTTCTTCTTAAACAGCAATCAATCCAAATCAATACAGTTAAGTTTGGATATTCTTAATGTTGGAAACTTACTTAATTCTGATTGGGGTGTACGACAAAATCCAACTACTACCCAACCAATTGGTGTAAGTGTAGATAATGCAGGATATCCTACATACTCTTTTGATACAAATTTGAAATCTACCTATACCAATGATTTTAGTTTATTGTCGAGATGGCAAATGCAATTTGGAGTTAGGTATATTTTCTAAGAATCAAATTTTACTAACTTTGAACCGCTCATATAACTGAGCGGTTTTTTTAATTATAATCGATGAAATACAGTTTACTTACCAAAGAACAATTTGAAGCACTGCACGATAAATTTGCTGTTTTTTTAGCTTCTCAGCAAATTGATGCCAATGAATGGGAAACCATTAAAAGCAAACAACCAGAGGTCGCCGAACAAGAGTTAGAAGTTTTTTCTGATTTTGTATGGGAAACAATTTTAACCAAAGTAGCCTATTTGGAGCACTATTCAAAACAACATTTAAATCTGTTTTATTGTGGTGATAATGAAATTAAAAGGATTTACATTAAAATTTCAAATCCGGATACTGATTTATCAAGTTCGGAAGGATTAGATTGGCTTCAGAAAAATTTAAACAATGAAGCTGTTGAACTATTTAAAGGTGCTAAAAAATACAGCAAGGAACGAAATTTAGAACTCTTTGAACTAATTGAAAAAGGAAGTGAAATATCTGAAGGAAAACTTTATAAGTTTATAAGTCAATCAATTGGCTGACAATTTTCGGTACTCCAACCGTGGCTTTTTCTGCTATAACCGTTAAATTTTCATAGTATTTATGGTTAATTGCAGGTTTTGGATCGATGAAGAATTTTGGGATATTTCTATTAGCAAAATTTATTAAGTTAGCGGCAGGGTACACTTGCATCGAAGTGCCAATTATAAATAAAATATCAGCTTGTGAAG